>JBMZCV010000022.1:0-39919 GCA_049613665.1 Chitinophagales bacterium
TGCTGGTGATAACACACAGCAACGGCGAGAGTTGTCGTTTTTTTGGAATAAAATAGCATGTAATAAAAAGGCTAAAACGCCAATTACTTAAATTACAGTGTAGTATTTTATGTTATTAAGTATTCGCTTAGTTGCTAAGGTCTTTAATTTACTTTAGGGTCTTTTTTATATCTATTTGATTTTTGTCTTTTTGTTCCACCTGTTGCTGGACGGCCTTCTTTGTCCCAAAGCAAATATCGCATAGAAATGACTATGCCTGGCGATAAAATTTTAAATGTTGTATTTCGGTTATAAATGGAATTGTATTCAAAATCATTCATAGATGTTACATTTCCATAAAATTGTTCTGAATCAAGGTCTTCGTCAAGCTCTCTTTGGTATAATAAAGGCACATCTCCAGTATCTTCTCCAGTATTTTTAAATAAATCCAACATATTTACTTTAAAGTTTAAGCCTATATAATAGCTCCAGAGTTTGCGAGGACGATAAAATGAATAGCCTGCTGAAAATAAACCAAAGATGTTGATATTTTGTTTGTCTGCTAATGTTTCTTGGTTTGGCATAATAGTCAAAGATTCTTTATCTCCATACAACCCATGTATTTCATTAACAAAAGCTTCAGAAGCATTTTTAGGTTCATTATAACTAAGTGTATATGTTGCATTGATAGGCTCAGAAGTATTTGCCTCTAAAGTGCTTGGATTTGATATTTCGTACAAATCGCTATAATTATTTGTGCTGCTAAAATTTCCTCTTGCAAGCGTTCTGCTATAAACAGGAGTAGCCAAACTAATGCCAGCCGATATTTCTAAGCGTGGGCGATATTTTTTTCCTATGGTATAATTTTGATAGTGTACTTGAAGCGGTACATGTGCAAAAACAGTATGGTTGATTTCTCGAAAATTATTTACTTTAAAGTTTCTAATAAATGCGTCTTCGGTATATAAACCATTATATGTTTGCTCATAAGTGGTGTTGATGGATTGGTTCATATTGCTAGAAAAATAATCTACTCCTATGCCTCCACTAAATCCTATTTTTTCGTTTAAAAAATATTGGATACTAGCACTCATGCCCATGCCTCCCATAAAAGAGCTTCCAATATTGCTCAAGTTTTCTTTGTATTCTCTATTAATATCATTGCTATTGTGCGAAAATATTTTTGGTGCATTTGGATTCAAGCTAATATCAAAATAGGTACGTTGTCCTTTTACTTCTTCTTTTATTCTTCCGCCATCGTCATTTGGTGTAGTGCCATTTGGCGATTTGTCACACACATTACCGATACCATCTCCATCATTATCTTCTTGGTCAGGGTTTGCTTTTCTAGGGCAGTTGTCTCTAAAGTCTGGAATGCCATCTTTGTCTCTATCTTTTTCAAAATTTTTGACAACAGCTTGTGTTTTGCTGTCAGTTGTGGCATCTTTAGAGCTTTTTTGTTCTGCAAACCGAAAATCTTGTAAATCTTCGCTAAAGACAATCGTAAAACTCATTTCTTCTTCACTAACAGTAAGGTCGCCTAATGAGCGGCCTTCTATCCTTAAAAAAGTTTTAACTGTGATTCTGTAAGGATAATTACTATCGCCAGATTTAATTCTTTTATCTATTTCATATTTTGGACTTTGTAGTTCTACTCTAGTAAAGCCTTTTTGATAAACTGTTCTTGCTTCTTTGAGATAATCCTTAATTGTAATATATTTGCCTGTTGATGAGGTATTTTTTATAGGATTATATACTTTTGTGTTGTCATCGCTAAAAAGTCCTTCAAATTTGTTGGCATAGGTATCTGAAAATCCAAAGGCAGGCCCTTCGGTTAATTTTCCGAAACGCTGATAGCTACTAAATAGCTTTTTCAATTTTTGTTCAATGGCTTTTCGTTCATCTTCTGTAAAACTCCCACCTTTTTGGGCAGAGAGTTGAGCGTTGTTTAAAAGAAAAATACTAATAAGAAGTATAAAATATGGTATATATTTTTTCATAATAATGTTTGCTTTATCGTGGGTTTGAAAAATTGGTTTTGGTTGGCCGCTTCAATGAAATGGCGGCCAACCTTTTTGATGGATATTAGAATATTACAACCTTTTTAATGTATTTTTCTTGCTCATTCAAGCCAATTTCAACAAAATATACACCTTGTCTAATATCTGGTAGTTGTATGTTTCGTGCAAAATCAGTAGTTTCTTTTTGTGCTTTAATGCTATATATCTGCTTTCCAACAACATCGTATATGTTGATGTCTAGCTTTCCGTTTTCGCTGTGTTGCATAGCAAGTGTAAAGCTTCCATTGTTTGGGTTTGGGTATAAACTAATACTAGCTTGCTCATCACTAGGATTGCTGAAATAAGGTGCTTTATAGCTACCAATAGTAGTTTCACAACTTCCATTGAGAACTACTCGTACTACATAACTTTCATAACCATTGGCGGCTTGCAAGGCTTCGTCAATCACAAAAAACTGGTTGTCAGTTGTGTGATTGCTCGCAAAAGTGGCATCGTCACTAGCGAAAACAGGAACTCCATCTTTTTCGTAGCCCCATTCATAACTCATAGCTGTTCCGCTTTCTGTGCCTGCTTCAATGGTGCAAACTAAAATAGTCGGAATGCCATTTGCGTTATTAGGTTCAGTGCCAGGTTTGATGCCTATTTGAGCAAAAGGACAGCAGAAACCGAAAGAATAGCTACCGATATATTCACACACATTTTCACTATCAAGGTTGTAAAAGTCAATATTTTCTTGCCAAAAAACTCGGTAAAAGACTTGTGTGCTATCAAGTAGTCCAAAAGGTTGTGTGCTTGAATTAATATCGCTTTCAGCTTGTCCATATTTTACTTGTAAAGCATCGCCACATTGCGACAATAGTTCTCCTGCTTCTTCACATCCTGTAACTGTTGCATTGTTAGCATTTAGTTCTGGATATATATTAATGTTTATTGTTCTTATAAATACTTCAGAGTTTGTAAAGCCACAATTTAAGTATATTCCATAAGTTAAATTGATAACTCCATTGCAACTACCATTGAGTAAGGTATCTGTATTCAGCGACAATTCATCAGCATAAGTATCTGAATCACCCAAGCTCCATTGTAAGCTTAGTTCATTATTATCATCTAAGCGTTCAAAAAAGTTGGTATCAATAATAATAGAATCTCGTGGAATAGTAATGGTTTCGCTTCCGCAAACATTAAATGTTTTAGGTGCATAACTAGGTGCATTACAAAGATTGCCTATACAATCTATTACTTGTACACTCAAATTGTCGCTACCATCAATATTACAAGGTGCTTCGGCATCAACTGTGTATTCAAAAACATAAGCTCCTTCTGCAACTCCATCAAAATTTACATTCTCACCAGCGATAGAATTTAAGGGTAATTTATCTTCATCGTTTGTCGTTACAATTTTCCATTGTCCACCACCAAAGTTATCGCCACTCAAAAAGTCACTAAGATTTAATTCACTATTTCCGCAAGACTCTAAGTTATCTACTGTAATAACAGCATTTGTAATAACTACATCTGGTGCAGCTATGGTAGTGATGCTGTGTTCTGTTGTGACAGAACAATCATTAGTACCATCAATTACAGTTAGTGTATATAGCGAATCTTCTGGAGGCACTTGTATAGTATTGCTGGCTTGTTCCGTACTCCACAGATATGTTGGGTCTTCTGCATTTGTATTTGCTGTAAGATTAATGAAGTTTGTTACACTACTACATATTTCAGTAGGCCCTTCAATTTCTAAAGTCAATTGATTTTCCTCTATACGCAATTCTGCATTAATAGTAGAAGGACAATCCACAACTACATCACTTGGATTTAGGCTATAAGTTAAAGTATAAGTACCTGTATTTCCATCAGTAGTTGTTAGTATATTTCCATTGATATTGAAATTACTAGCAGGCGTAATTTCCCAAGTACCATTATCTAAAGTAAAGTCCGTCAGGTATGTTTCACTTAAATCAATATCCAAAGCACTACCTGCACAAAAAGATTGGCTATTGGTATTCAAAAATAATGGCGGACATAAACAACTCGATGTTGTAATGACTAAGGTATCAGTAGCAATATCATTACAAGGTGAGCTATCGACTGGCGACACTGTATATACATATACATAATCTTGCGGTTGAGCATCAGATAAAAAGTCAAACGAAACATCTCCATTTATTGGCGTTGGCGTTCCTGAAGTAATATCTGTCCATGTACCATTTATATCTGTATTGTTGTTAAAATAACTATTCAAAATAATATCATTTGGAGTATTTGGGTCAACATTTACAGGCGGACAAGATGATATAAAAGTATAATAAGCATTGGCTTGATTAGTCTCAAGTGTAGCATTGGGTTTGGAAACAATAGTTATTTCCAATACATCAGTTGCTTCACATCCATTTCCATCTGTTACAGTTATACTATAAGTTGTCAAATTGGAAACGCCACTTATAATTTTAGTTGTGTCCCCTGTACTCCACAAGTAAGATAAATTGTTTCCTGCGGCTGTAGCTGTAATAGTTATTTCATCGCCCTCACAAATTGTTTGGTCATTGTCTAATAAAGTTACAGAGACATTACTTACAATTACTGTTTGTGTTGCTATCGTGTTACAAGTGCCATTTTCTGGATTAAAAACAGTAACACTATATTCTGTTGTTTGAGATAATGTATCTATAGATAATATTTGTGTTGTGGTTGTGGTTGTGTCTCCTGTCTCCCATAAGTATATTTGATTATTGGGAAAAGCTGTTAAATTAATAGGTTCACCTGAACATATTGTTTCATCTCCACTAATTTGAGCAGTTGGCAAGGCATCTATCTCTAAAATAAAGGAGGTTAAACTTGCTGCTGACTCACATTCTGTTTCACCATCACTACCCAATACAAATGTTTGAGCATAATAAGTATAATTTCCAGCTATTGAATTTTCAATTTCTGGAACATAAGAAGCATTGCCTGTTGTTGTAGCTACCGAATCATTTTCGGTAGGATAATACCATTTTATTTGATAATTTGCAGGTTCATCGTTAAATGTTACATCGAAACTAGGAATATCATCTCCTACGCAAATCTCTACGGGTTGTGGCGTAATTGGATTAGGTAAATTTGCATAATCTGCACATGGGTTGTCTGGAGCACAAGAATTAAGATTAAAGCTTACGGTTTGGCTTTCACAACCATTATCGGCAGTTAAAACAGCATTATAATTACCTTGAGTAACATTATTCAATGCAATTTCTCCAGCATTATTTGGCGTATAATCAGTTCCTCCAATTCTAATTGTTCCATCTAAAGATGTTGTAACATTAAGAATATAGTTACAATTAGCATCTATACAGTCGCCAGCACATACGGGCGAAATATTTGTAATTTCTGGTGTTTGTTTTACTATTACATCTTTTAAGGTCGTTTCTACACAATTGTTAGTATTAGTTGCTGTAATTGTTACAGTATAAGTTTGTGCAGGAAAATCTGTCGTATTTACATTAAAAGAAGTTCCATCTTCGCTTGTAGTACCACTTTGCCAAACATAATCAACATTTGACTGTACATTGGTAACAGACAAACTAACATTTTCTCCTTCACAAACGCTAATGTCTTGCCCATTATTGATAATGGGCTCATTAGGTAAATCGGCTTCTTCTATTGCAAAACTACTTGCAGTAGAACAATCATTTTGATTTGTTACCGTAATATTATAACTGCCTGCCGTTAGACTAGTAAAGATATTTTCAGCTTGTGCTGCATTTCCAGTAATAGCATACGATAAGTTGTCTCCAATAGCGTTAATCGTTGCTATACCATCTCCTTCTCCTCCTACGCAATCAGGAGTTAAGGTAGATGAGTTAATAGTTGGTGCAGTATCAATATTATCAATAGTAAAAGTACTCTCATTAGCACAACCATTAGAATCTGTAACAACCACACTATAACTACCTGCCTCTAGACCATTAAATGTATTATTTCCTTGAGTTGTTTCTGCAACAGTATAAGTAGCTGCCGCAGTTGCATTAATAGTTACACTACCATCGCTTGTATTATTGCAAGTAGCAGATGTTGGAGATATTTCTGTAATATTTAACTGAGTTTGTGTAATTGAAAAAGTTCTGGGTTGACTAAAACAATCATTTTGAAAAGCAACAGCATAATAAGTAGTTCCATTGTTTTCGGTTGCTGTAAAGTTCAATCCTGTTGCTAAAGGAGTAATTGTAAAGTCTTCATTTTGATTGAACCATCGTACATCATCACTTGAAGTTACTGTTAATGTTTTATTAAAATCATTAATGTCGCAAACTATTGTAGAGCTAGTGTTGTTTGTTGGAACTGAAATAGGCGGACATTCACAATTTTGAGCAATAATATTAATGCTTTCTACATCTTCACAACCACGGCTATCTGTTATCGTAACGGTATAAGGCGTTGTGGCATTATTAGGTGGAGTTACTGTATTTTGTCCATTGCTTCCATTTTCGCCATTATTCCAAATATAAGAATATGGAGCAAGGCCTCCACTTCCTGTTGCTAATAAAGTAATTGTACTATCATTGCAAATTGTGTTATCTGGCACATTTTCGGTGATAGTTACTGTTGCAGTTGGCGAGCTATAAATGTCATTAGCTGCCACAACTATATTTTCGTCTATATGTTCACATTCAACACCCAAATTATTTGTGCCTGTTACTGTTACGGAATAGCTTCCTGTTTCAGATACTATTGCCGTATTTAAACTACCTAAATTATCTGACCATTGATAAGTATCGGCAGTAAAACCATTTGTCAGATTTGGGATAGCCATTGTTGCTTGCCCACAATCTGCTGCTATGGTTGGTGTAAAAGTAAAACCATTGTTGTTATCAATCGTAAAACCTTGACTGCTTGAACAACTTGTGCCTGCTTCTGTAATTTGAAGTGTATATTGCCCAGCAGCTAAATTATCAATACTTGCATTTGTGCCAATGGTTGTGCCTTGAGCATTTTGCCAAGCATAATCAACTCCTGTCAAATCAGTTGTTGCAGTTCCGTTATCTTCACCACAGTTAGCATTTGAAACATCTATGTCTTGCAAAGAAATTTGAGGAGCATCTGCTGCGTTTATGGTAGCTGTTGCGGTATTAGTACAGTTATTTCCATCTGTTACGGTTATGGTATAACTACCGCCTGGCAAATTTGATGCAGTAGAACTATTTAAATTGTTGTTGTGTGACCACGCATAAGTAAGGTTTGGTGTTTCGCCACTTGCAGAAGCGATAATTTGTCCATTGTCCACGCCACAGTCTGGATTTGTTGTTTGTGTAATATTTATAGTTGGTGGAGGCGTATTTGATAATTCTGTTGTTTCAGAAACAATACAACCATTCGAATCGCTAACTTCAACCGTATAAGTTCCCGCAGGCAAATTGCTTGCAGTTGTGGTTGTCAAATTTTCATCATGTGACCAAGAATATTGTAAATTTCCGCTACCACTCGCCAAAATTATTATTTGCCCATTATTTTCTCCGCAAGTTGCATTTACTGCTGTTGCATTGTTAATCGTTGGTGCTCCTGTATCATTTACATTTACAGTTTCGACATTACTGCAACCTGCATTATCCATAACAGTTACGCTATAAGTGCCTGATGCCAAATTATTTGCTGTTGCACTATTTAAGCCAGTGCTATGTGACCAGCTATAAGTTACATTACCTGTTGCATTCTGAATATTTTGAACAGTTGCCGAGCCATTTGATTGTCCACAATTAGAATCACTAGCAGTAGTCGTAAAAGTTAGGCCTTGACTAGCTCCAATATTAAATGTTTCATCGCCTGTGCAACCATTTATATCTGTTACTGTAACGCCATAAGTGCCTGCTGCCAAATTTTCAGCTACATTTGTGGTCGAGTTGATACCATTTGTCCACAGATAGGTATTTCCTGTTTCATCTTGAATACTAATAGTTCCATTCGCTGCTCCACAAGTTGTCGAGCTAATAGTTTCATTTATTCCTACGATGCCTAAACTATTGATGGTAATATTAGCACTTGCAGTACAGTTATTATTATCTGTTACTGTTACGGTGTAAGTGCCAGAACCTGCTATTGCTGTGTTATTTGTACCCAAATTACCTGACCATTGATAGCTCAAGTTTCCTGTTCCTCCATTTCCTACTGCTGTTAATGTTGTGGATTGATTATTGCAAACTTGATTTTCACCTGCTGTTATATTTACAGTTGGAGCATTTACAGTTATCATAAATTCAAGTCTAGAATCACTTGGGCAACCATCAGCATCTTGAAATTCAGCAAAATAGGAAGTGCTTGGAGCTGTAAAATTGCCTGCACTTGGCGTGAAACTTGTGCCTGTATCCAAAACAGTTAAGCCTGTAGAGCTAGCATACCAAGAAGTTGTTAGGCCAGTCGTTGAATTATTGACACTCAAAGTAGGCAAACTATTGATGTCGCAAACTGTAAAGCTGGTAACATTGCTTTGGGGAACAGTTATATTCGAACAGTCACAGTCTGGAGCTACAATATCAATAGTATTGCTACAATTAGTAGTAGTTATTGATAAACTTACGGTTGTTACACTCGTATTAGCTGTAAAACTAAAAACGCCATTTTCAAAACTAGCATTAGTCACATCTTGTTCTGTATTTATTGTAGCATCAGAAGGCGAATAGTTTCCTGTTGTAGTATATGTACCATCAATTATATTGCAACTTTTTCCAATATTGCTCAACGATGGTTTATCTTCTACATTTACGGTAACAGAAGCAGTATTAATACAACCATTATTATCCGTAAATTCAACAGTATAAGTAGTTGTTTGAGTTAAGCCTATGACAGCATAAGCAGATTGTGTCGTAGTATTCGAAGTGATATTATCACTCCAACTATAATTTGAAATATTTGCAGCTCCTGCATCAAACCTAACATCATCTCCACCACAAATAGTTATTTCATCGTTTATAATATCAATATCTTCATAATCTGTAAAAAGAATTTCACCTTCATCTCTAGTTTTAGCGGTAATTTCAATCGACGGCAGAGCATTAACAATAAAACTTGTTATTTCACTTTCCACTACACTCCCAAAACAATTAGAGTCACTTTCGATATTGGTTGTCCATTGCAAAGAAACATTTACATCACTTTCTACTGTTTCATAAGTCGCTCCTGTTACACTAGTTTCATTATTTAAAGTACCATTTCCATTTACAATACTCCAACTACCTGTCGAATTAGCAGGATTTAAAGTTGCTGAAAGATTAACAATTTCCCCTACACAAACACCATCTCCTGCATTGTTTGCTGGATTTGTAACACTTGGCAAATTTTCTACATTTACAACTTGAGAGTCGCTTATTATTGGTGTACTACAAGGGTTTCCATTTGGCGGTATCGCAGTATAAGTTAAAGTAAAAGAGCCACTATTTGCAACAGGCGTATAAGTTGTCGAAGCACTAGTAGCATTGTCAAACATACCTGCATCTTCTGAACTTGTCCATGAGCTTGTCCACCCATTTGTTCCATTTAAACTAACACTAGCATTAATATTAATTGTTTCTGTATCTTCGCAAATATCGTTAGGAATAGTTAAGTCAGTAATACTTGGTTGATTAAAAAATGCAACACTAAAGTTTGTGGCATCGCTTTCACAGCCGAAGCTGTCAGTATAAGTAACGGAGTAATCACCTTCTTCTATTGGCGAAAAACTTGCACCTGTACTACTTTCTATGCCATTTGTCCAAGTACCTACATTTCCATTTTCTAGTGTAAATGCAAAAGAACTTCCATTATTGCAAATGTTAACGATTTCACCTTCTTCAATATTAGCATTATTAAACTGAACAATAGGTGCAACTGGTATAATACATTCACATTCAATAACTTCTACCATAACCGTTCCTGTAATATCGTTGCAAGGATTATCGCCGTTTGAAGAAATGATATATTCAAACTCGTAAATGCCTATGTCTAGCCCTTCAAAATCAGCAATAAAGGAATTTGTAAAATCAAATCCAACAGGAATATTCGTCCATTCATAGCCATATTGACCAGCATTATCTCCTGTTAAAATAATAATATCTGAAAAATCAATTTCATTTGAAATGCCATTTGGAGCAGAACAGTTTGCCAAAGGTGTTGTATATGCTTGCATGGTAATATCCGTTGTTATTTCACCATTTAAAGTATAAGTAGCTACTTGCGGAATATTAAGCGTTATTGACTGTTCTTGCGTACAAACTGTATTTGCATTATCATTAGCAGTTATTATTACGGTATATTCAATAGACAAAAGCCCTTCGCTAATTGAGTTTGTTGTTGCACCACTTGTACCATTTGACCATTCATAGTTTGTGATACTCCACCCATCAGTAATATCATCAGCTACAATACTTGCAACTCCACAACCATAACTTTCTGTCAAAGTAAAATCAAAACTACTACTTGCACCTATTGTTACTTGCTCTTCTACCTCACAATTTATTTCTGTATCAGTAATAGTAACAGTATATACGCCTCCTGCTAAATTTATTGCACTTGCTGTTGTTTGCGCTGGAATGGTACTCCAAACATAATCATAACTTTCACTTCCACCACTTACATTAGCAGTTGCACTACCATTATTTGCTCCGCAAGTTGTATTAGTTGGAGTAATGTTTACGGTAAGACTCTGTGCAGTTACGGTTGTACTTTCAGTATCAGAACAACCATTACCATCTGTCACAGTAACAGAATATGTACCTGCCGACAAATCAGATGCGGTATTTGAATTCAAATTTGGGTCATGTGACCAAGTATAAGTATCCACACTTCCAGAAACAGAAACAATAATTTGTCCATTGCTACCTCCACACTCACTTACGGCTGTTGGATTCATGTTTGTTATTGATGGCCCTCCTTGAGCAGTTATTTCTACACTAGCAGATTCTGTACAATCCAAATCATCTGTAACCGTAACGGTGTAAGTTCCTGCTGCTAAATTTATTGCTGTTGGTGTTTCTTGAGCATTGGCATCATTCCAAAGATACTCATAAATTCCTTGTCCACCTGTCGGTGTTACCATTGCACTACCGCTCGATTGACCACAATTGTCAGTAGCATTTTGTTGAGCAGTTAAATTTATATCGCTTATTAAAACTTCTATTTCATCAATAACTTCACAGATATTTCCACTTCCATAATTGTAGGTAACCGTAACACGATAAGTACCACTGTTTGTTATGTCAATTGGATTATTATCGCCTCCAATAGAATTATTGTCATAACTCCACGCATAATTCTGTCCATTTCCTGATGGAGCATGATTAGCTGTAAGCTGGGAATTTCCACAAAGCCAAGCTATATTTTCATCTGAGTTTCCGTCGTTTGTTGCTGCAATTGTTACAGAAGGTGTGTTGCCTACGGCTAAATCTATACTTGCACTCCCTTCACAAGCAGCATTATCATCTGTTGTTACAGTTACAGAATATATACCTGCTTCGGCAGTAGATATATTGTTATAACTAATTTGGTTGGCATTAAAAGTAGGAGAATCTCCTACTGGATAATCCCATTCATAATTTAATTCTTGTAGAAAATCACTCTCATTAATCACATTAGCAGTAGCTGTCCATATTGTGTTTGCACAAACAGGATTTGCCGAAGGACTTATCACTACACTAGGAATAGCAGTTACACTAATATCAACAGGTGTATCGCTAGGAGCATTATTTACACAAACATTGCTATCAGTAATTCTAAGTATATCAATGGTTGTATTTCCCGAAAAGTTGTTAATGCCTTCCGTAACATTTACACTTTCATCATCTGTTAAAATATAACAACCATCGTTAGTACCATCATTATCCAAATCAATGCAGACCTCATACGGACTTGCTGTTGGGTTTGTTGCATTATATGTTAGTGTAACCGTTTCGCCTGCACAAATTTCGGTACTTGAAGCAGTTAGTTCCCCATCTGGCACTACTACATTTGCTGTTGCTGTTGCAGCCATTCCATCTAAAGTGCAATCAAAAGCAAGACCTACATTAGCTACATTATAAGATATAGTAAGGTCTGTAATGCTAAAACTTGTGCTTTCATCTATAGTTACATTTAATGTGAGTGGAGTGCTATTTTCGTCAAAATTTATAGGTACTAAACTTTCATTATAATTAAGCGTTGCTGTACCACTATATGATATGTTAATATTTTCAATATTTTCAATAGCATCAGTTAATTGTTGAGGTAAATTAAAAATTACCTCTATATTCTCATCACTACAAATGTCGATTGTACTACCTTGTGGGCCACTCTCAGGATTTAACAACAAACTGCTCGCTGGATTAGGTAAAACTAAAACATTAGCTTCATCTTCTTGCCCATTAATAGTAATAGTAAAAGTATAAATGCCAGGGCTTACATCCGTTGTATTAAAAGTATCTGAACTATCATCAAATGCGTCGTCCAAATCATTGCCATCATAAGTCCAATTACCATTTATTCCTGTTGCATCATCTAAATCAATTGTTTCGCCTATACAAGCTCCTATATTAGTTTGTCCGATAGCCTTCTCATTATTAAAAAAAAGCAAAACAATAGTTAATAGTAATCCTAAAAATATTTGTGTATAATGTTGTTTCATAGTTGTATTAAAAGTTTGTTTGTTGGTAAATGTGGTTATATTTTTAGTCAAACATTAGAAACAAATTGCTCATTTGCAGTTGCTAACACACGTTTCAGTATGTTAGCAACCCAAACAAGCGATAATAATATTTGATACTTAAATGTCTTTTTAATCTGTAAAACAATGGCTAGTTTCACTACCGTATTTATAAATCAAGGTATTGCCAACCTCCAAATATTGCCATTTTGTGCTATAATCCAAAGGCTTTTTACAGGCTAATTTTGCTACTCCATCAGCTTTATTGATGATTTCGCAGCGACTAAAACGCATTGGAAAACTTGAGCTAACCGTTTCTAATTGTTTGCCCTCATCACTCAACACATGTAGCGAGCCTCTTTTTTGCTGAACAGAGTTTTTGGCATTGCAGAGCATACAGGCCAATACTGTTTCACTTGACTTGCCATCGTTAGATATTACTTCCAACTCTTGCCAAAACTGCCCTGTATTTTCGGTAGCAAAAAGTTGAAATCCAGTATATTTATCGTCCAATCCTTCATAATAAGCCTCTAAAAGCGAATGCCATTTTTCGGGTACTTGTGTTGTTATCAAGTCATCTCCCCAAATATTTGGTTTTTCGTAAGTCGAAACACCCCAGTACAAATATGCTCCTGCTAATAAAAGTACTGCAATAGGAATAATAAAACGCCATTTGCTTGCCTTCTTTTTAGACCTATTTTTTCGCAAATCTTCTACGCTATCCGCAAAATTTTTAAGTGAGTCTTTACCTTGTTCTACTCTTTGCTTTACCTCTTTTTTCAGTTTTTCTTGCTGCTCTTCATACTTGTTAAAAGCTGGCTTTTTTTCTTCAAAAACAGGTGGTTTATACTCTTCTCTTCTTACTGGTGGCGGCTCTTCACGATGCCTCCTGTTGTCCATAATAGGTTGTTCCTCCTTTACAGGTGGTTTATTATAGATAAAATCCGTATTTCGACTCTCCTCCTCGTGTACTTGCTTATTTGATATATACTCCGTGTTTCTATGGTCAGTATCATGCTCTTTAGCATCTGGCTTTTCTTCCAAATCCTTAATATAATCAGGAACAGCAATAACCTCCGTTGATCTACGCTCTTCAATTTCTGCCGTTTTATCTGGAATACGCCAATAACCGTTTTCTAGATAAAACTCTGCCCAACCTGCCAACATTTTAGCACTTGGGCGTGCCTTTCTTTCTCTTGTCAAGCATCTAAAGATTAATTTTTGAAAATCGGACGAAAAACGGTCTGGAATAACAGGAATAGGATAACCCTCTTTCGCAATACGAGCAAAACTCATCATTGGCAGTTTTTTGCAAGCCAACTCATACATCGTGATTCCTAATGCAAAAATATCATCTTTTTCTGGCTGAGGCAATGAAGGCAAATACATATCTGGCGGCGAATAGAGTGGCGTAAAATAAACAGAATCTCTATTTCTGCCCATTGCACTTTGAGCTATTGTCTGTCGCAATCGAGAGCTTACCCCAAAATCTGCCAACACATATTTCTTGCTATTATAAATTAGTATATTGTGAGGTTTAATATCTTGATGCAGCAATTTTTCTTCATGCAAATACTTTAAAGCTTTGCTAATTTGAAAAACAATTTCTGTCAATTGTATTTCAGTAAATTGTTTTTCATCTGCAATCAATGAATACAAACTACCCTGACAATAAGGCATCACAAGAAAAGGGGAATTATTATAAACATCAAAATGTCTAGCAATCAAAATATTGCTGTGCAACAAATCATGGACTTTCTTATATTCGTTACGAAAAATTTTAATTCCATCATTATCAAGTCCATCTTTAGGTGCAAATATTTTTAAGGCAACTTCTGTCTGTGTTTCAGCATCAAAAGCCTTCCACACTTCCGAAAAACCACCTGTTCCGATTTGTGCTTCTAGCACATACCGCTTATTAATAATATTATCTTTTTCTAACTTTTGCATATATTTCTTGGTAGGATGAATTTTTGTTATCATTTTGAAATCACTGTTTGGTTAAAAAAACTATTAACAATTTTAGCTCAAAGCATTTATTGTTGAATTACATTGCAACTTGTTACAATATTTTAGTATTTGTTGCTATCGTCTGTAAATATTTAGACGCAAAAAGTAGGGCGATTCCTCAAAAAAATTTACCTCTTATTAAAAAAAATAAAATTTCATTCAAAAATAAGTATAACCAAAATATAAATTCAATATGCGAAAAGATAGCTTTTAAATAATAACAGAGCGAAGCAATCTTAACATTTTATTAAAATGTTTTTTTTGAATGAAAAGCAAACTTCACAAAAGAGATAAGCAGAATGTTTTTTTTTGTGTAAACTACTTATTTTTAAGATTTAAGTGCCAAGCACTAATTAATATAATCCATTTGGGTTGCTAACCCTTTTTATTGCATGTTATTTTATTCTAAAAAAACGACAACTCTCGCCGTTGTTATGTGTTATCACCAGCAACTAAAAGGATAAATAGCATATTTTAAAGTTTACTTTTTCGTAACAATACCAACAAAGGCGTGTCGTTCTTTTTTAGTATTTAGGTGGAAGGCACTTTAAAAGTGCCTTCCACCTCGATTATCATAACATTTCTATGAAACAAATCTTAAAAACTTAGATTATAGTGCAATTAGTCTTTTGATGCAAAAAAGCGTTAAGTACAGATATGGCTGCTGAGTGCTTTATAATTTACTTAGCCACCCCAAACTTCCGTTTTCAAGCTATCATCAACAGGCATTTTTACACCATATTGCAACTGTACTTTACCAATCGTAATAATGTCATTTGCTTTTAAACAATATTTTCCAGAGCCTATTTTTTGATTGTTTACAAACACACCATTGGTAGAAGGATACCAACCATATTGTCCTTTTTTGTTTCGCCATTGTCCATCTACCAAATGCCATTTTCCTTCTATATACTCGATAGTTGCATGATAAGACGAAATATGTTGCGTAAATTTTTCTAAAATAGCAATATCATTTTCGAAAGGCTTTTGTGCATTTGCCCAGCCTATTGTCAGGCGAACCATATTTTTTTTCAACAACAAAGCCTCTAAGTCAAAGGTTTTGCCTTTATCATCGCCAACAAGTGTTTTCAAATAAGCTGCTTTTTGTGCTACATGTTCATTTTGTTGCCTAAACACGCCAGAATTTCTATAAGCTTGCTTTCTTATTTGCTCCAATTCTTCGACAATGAGCTGTACATTCTGATAGCGTTCTTTTTCATTGCTCTGCAAGCACTTGTCTATGATATTTTGCCACGCTTTCGAAATATCATTTCTGTAATATTTCAAAGGCACAAATTTGCCTTCTGCTCGGCGATTATTAAAATTGGAGCTATTGGCAGAGCCGTAAGGTTGGTTTCCGTTAGAAAAAAGCTCATACATCAGCACACCAAAGCTAAAAATATCAGTTGTTGGGCCAAGCGAATAAAAAGACTTTGCAAAATCTGTCTGTTCAGGTGCCATATATTCCCTTGTTCCTACCAGATGCGATACCTTGCCATCGGCTTGCAAAACAGTACTTCTTCCATTGACAAATCCTGCAATGCCAAAATCACTCAACACAAGATTGCCGCCTTTATGAAACAAAACATTTGCAGGTTTCAAATCTCTATGATAAATCTGCTGACTATGCAAAATGCTCAAAGCATTCAATATTTGCAAAGCAAGTTCGGTAGCCTCTAATTCACTCCATTTTTGTCCAGATTTAATTTTTGTTCGCAAATCGCCATCTTCGCAAAATTCCATAATGCTAAACGGATTGCCTTCAATAAAACCTTTTTCGATATGAGTAACTAAATTATTGTGTTTGGCCAAGCCAATTTGATGTTCCCGATTAAAACGCTCTCGAAATTCATCATACATATAAGCTTCTAGCTGCCAAAGATTTAAAAGTTTTAAAGCAAAAATTTCATAGCGTTGATTCTGTACTTTATAAATGCGACTAAACCCACCTGTACCAATAATTTCTATAATATGGTATTGATTTTTGGCTGTTCGCACCTCCGTTTTATCGGCATGAATCGCTATTTTGCGAGGTGTTGCCTTAAATGTATTGTCGCTCAACAACACATAGTCAGCCGTTCTTTGAGAGCGATATGGCTCTTGTGGCACTGGCTGATGTATAGGTGGTTTTTCTTCTTGCTTTGGCGGTGCAACATAAGGTTGTTTTCGTATTTCTTTTGGAGCTTGTTGCTGTTTTGGTTTTACTTCTATTTTGCCCTTTCTGCTATCATAACCACAACTAGCACAAATAACATCAGTTTCTGCCAAGCGTCTTTGGCAGTTCAAACACTTAGATTTATACTTTTCTACCAAAGCTTTACTCAAAATATCATCAATATTAATAGAAAAGTTAAAGCCCCCTTGAGGTCTAGATGAATGTCGACGAGCAGGAGTATCTCTTTCTTTTTCCTTTTCATAACGATGTTTGCCGCCATATGATGAACGATGCTCTTCTTCTTCATTATTATTAATAGCAGGAGTATCATCATTTAGTTTTCTAAAACATTCATAACATTCCATTCTATCGTCAGCATTTTCTGTACTACAATAAGGACATATAATCATATTTGTGTGTATTTTGATGCGAAAAATAACTTTTAGTGTCAAGCACCATTTATATTAAAAAAAACGAACTTATTTAATTAGAAACTATGTTAAATGCTGAAAAATCTAGATTTTTTGGCTCAAAAAAGCATCAATTTGAGCCAAAAAATAAAGTTGAAATAGTCGGACAAATTTATTTCACAATTTGTGAAAACTAACACATTTAAATACTAATGCGTTAGCAACCAAACAGCTTTTATTAAAATGAGTGCTTGGCATTAAAATATCCTTTTATTTATGTTCACAAAAGCCAAGCGTCGATTCGCTCTCACCTTCGCCACGGCCATACCATACCGTAAAATTTTTATTATTATCTTTAAACACAAATAAAGCCTCACCATCAGCAATATGTTCACTATTGCACTTCAAGTTTTGGTTAGCTCCTACGGTTTCCAGATTGTTGCAATTGTTGCACTCGCTATACAGCCCAATATCTGCTTCTTCTAGCTTTGGTGTTCCATCATCATTAAAATGCAAGATGATCATTTTTTGCTTATCTCCTCCTTCATATTTGAGCAAAAAAGCTAAACTTTTGCCATAGTAATTTTTCATTCTGAAATCTACTAAAGCCCAATTTTGCTTACCATCTGCCGTTGGATAAATTTTCCATTTTTCTGTATTCAAATTACCATTTTTGCAATACAGTTTCAAAGCATCATAATACTTTTCGGCCAACGCTTGACTTTGTTCGTCTTCTGGATTTTTGGTAAATCCTAAAGCTTTGATTTCTTCCTCAATTTTTTTATCTGCAAAAATTTGATCGCAATCGTAGCTTGCAGGAAAGAAATATGCGTAGGCAAAAATCAATGCTCCCAACAAGAGACCGCTAATAAGCAATGCTGCTAAAACAGGCAATGCTTTTGAAGATTTTTCTTGCACAGTTTCGATGATAGTCGGCTCTTGTCGCTGATACAACATTTTTTTGATTTCATCGGCAGTATGCGTCCATGCTTGCTCTGTTGTTTCCCAATAACCCAAATATTCAATAGGATATTTCTCGTGAGGCAAAATTCGAGCTGTCTCTTTTTCTACATTAGTGTTGTCTGGCACAACCGTAATATGTATAACCTTGCGGTGCAAATAAGATGCTTTGCGTTTCAGCTCAAGACAAGCATCACTGTCAAAAAAAGCAGTTCCTAAAATCAAGATAACAATATCATTATGCGACATTTCATTATCCAAATCGTTAGCAAACCGAATAGATGTTGCAGTCCACTTTGCAAGACCCTCATCATAAAATCTATCTAAATATTTGGCTAACTTCTCTTTATGATCTACATCTCCTGCCGCATAGCCCACCAAAATATTGGTAATTTTACTCATAAACTGGCTGTTTTGTTTTTTTAAAAGATACTCTTAATACAACACTATGTATTTTTGCAATAAAGTTAAGGTAAGTTTTTTGGTAAAAAAAACAATACTGTGTTTTTTTTATGTATTTTAAATATTTTTTTTTATTTAATAAAAAACAAATCAATGAAATATAAAATGAAATAATATTCAGCAAACATAAGTTTTTTGACTAATACTAGGCAAGTAGAAAACATTTTAAGTAAAATTTATTGCTCTAACATTAAAAAAAAATGTCGTTTTTTTGTAAAATACAATTTTTTTTTTATACCTTTGAAGCATACTTTTTTTTTAAAAACAAAAAATATATTGTTTTTTTCGCCTAAAACTCCCTTTCTTTTATGTTATATGCAACCCTCAACTTTCTAAAAAAAGAATACGATAACTATATTCGTATAAAAACTCAGAGCGAACCTGTGTATCCTTTAGTTCTAGGCAATATAGCTCAACATGAAACTTCAAAGAATAATGAAGTAGGTGAAAATAGTTTAAATAATGGTCTTATTTTGTCTATTATCAATGTAGAAGAGGAACATGCAGGAAAAAATATGAACAATATGATTCGGTCTGGACACAATGTTTTATATAAAAACCCTGCTATACATTTAAATCTATACTTATTGTTTTCGGCCAATATCGACAATTATAATGAAGCTCTAAAACAGCTTTCATGGGTTATCAAATTTTTCCAAGCACATCATGTTTTTTCTCATCAAAACTCACCCAATCTTCCACCAGAACTAAACATTTTATATTTTAAGCTACATCCAATTAACTTTGAGCAGGCTTTCAATTTTTGGGGAGCTTTAGGTGGCAAATACATTCCTTCAGTATTATACAAAGTCAGAATGCTGACTGTTGACCAAGAAGTTGTTAAAGGAGATACATCTCTTGTTAGAGAAGTTCAGATTACGCCAAAAAGTGATTTTAAATCTGTCAAAAAAATACCGAAATCGCCTTTTTAAAAACTACTTCGGCATATCAAAAAAAATGGCAACACTTTAAAGCTAACACATCTTTTTTTTAAATAAATAAGTTAGCAATCAACTTAAATAGTGCTTAGTTTAGCACTTAGTATTTTTAAAATTTATTTTTCATACTAGGCTCAATGGATATTACAATACAATACAAAACACTATTTACAATAAGCTTTTTGCATGATTATTTTGCTGATGGCAAGCTAAAAAAAATGATAATTGAGCCAACAATAAAAACTAGAAAAACGCTCAATCAGCATAGATTGATATATAAAGTTTCTGACAACCAACTTTCTGTTATTGCTCAGAGTAATGATACCAAACCAACTATTAAATTTAGCGATTTTTTTAAACTTACCTTTACCTTAAAAATAACCGAACCTTATTTCTACAACTATACAAATGTTAGTTTTAAAAACTTTAGAGATACTGCTTTTTATTTTAGCAATACAAACAACAATAACTTTCAAGATACTTTAAATCTCAGCCAAGTTATCGAAACTTATCAAGCAGAAAAAATATATCATTTAGGAAGCTTAGTGAGCTATAAAGGCATCATTTTTGAAGCAATAATGGAAGCAGCCAACACTATTCCAAAAAAAAATAGTAAAAATTGGCAGAAAATTGAGCAGAATATTCAGTATGTTACGTCTAATGATAAAGTGAGCTTGGCAGCCGCACCAAATTATTCGGCTGTTGCAAATAGACATATCAAATTGCTGGATTATGCAAAAGATACTTATCTGGAACATTATCATCGTTTAGAACCAGCTATTGGCCTGTGTTTGATAAAAAATGAACAGGCGGAAGCCAAAAGAGTATATATTGATGCTCATATCAACCAACAAAGGCCTGTGGGCATTGTCGAAATTATGCACCGAGCAGATATTTCTGCCGATTATGCTTTACTTGACAAAAATGGCGATATTGCATACAAACATTTTGTTGTTAGATTCAAAAATCGTTCTACTATTTGGCGATACCTTGTCAGAGGCCAACAGGCTGAGATGCTAGAAGATGTCAGTAAAAAATATATTTTTAATAAAATAAGTAATAGTGAGTTTGTGTCGCAAACACCTATTCCACTATCACAAAAACCACATTCTCATTTGGAGTTGGAGTTAGAAAACCTCCAAAAAGTTAGGAAATTGCCTAATCCATCTCCTCTAAGAATTAATCCAATAAATAATAAAATTTACTCCAATATATATTTAAACTATTAGAAAATTATGGCAAATTATAGAACTCCCGGAGTGTATATTGAGGAAGTTGTTAAATTTCCCCCCTCCGTTGCACAGGTAGCTACTGCAATACCAGCATTCGTAGGCTATACCGAAACAGCAGGTCGTAATTGGGATTTGAAGATGAAGCCCAAACGTATCAGTTCTTTGTTGGAATACGAAGAGCTTTTCGGACAGGCAGAGCCTGAAGCTAATTTCTCAATCAATCTTCACGAGGTAAAAGATGATGAAGACCGCCTTATACACCGTGATGTGCATGCATCACTTGATGAAGCAAAAAAATCAAAGCACAATATGTATTATGCTTTGCAAATGTTTTATAACAATGGTGGTGGTGCGTGTTATATCGTTTCAGCAGGTGGATATGGCGACATTTCGCTTGCCAACTTGCAAGAAGGCTTGGCTTCTCTAGAAAAAGAAGATGAAATTACGTTACTTGTTTTTCCAGAAGCTACCAATTTAAGTACGGATAATCAATATTATACGCTTCAACAATTGGCATTAAAACAATGTGCAGAACTCAAAGACCGCTTTGCAGTGATGGACATTTATGGCGAAGATGTTTCTACTTTTAGAGATAAAATTGGAAACAATAATCTAAAATATGGTGCTGCTTATCATCCTCATTTGGTAAGTGTATTGAACCATAGAATAGATGCTTCTTCTATTAAAGTAAATCATACTGTTGCTGGCGGTAGCCAACCTGCTCCTCCAAAAACTACTAGCAAAAAAGGCAAAGATGCTGCTCCAGCTGCAAAAAGCGGTAGCAATAAAGGAGAGTTTGATGGCAAAACGTTAGAGCAAATCAAAACGATTAACAATAGTACTTATCTCGATTGCATTCGCAAAATACGAGAAGTGCCTGTTACACTTCCGCCAAGTGCTGCTATGGTAGGTGTGTATGCAGCAGTTGATTCGAGTCGTGGTGTTTGGAAAGCTCCTGCAAACGTAAGTTTGAATGGCGTTTCGAAAGTTACGATTAAACTAACAAATGCACAACAAGAAAATCTAAACGTAGATACTCAAGCAGGTAAGTCTGTCAATGCGATACGTCCATTTACAGGAAAAGGCATTTTGGTTTGGGGTGCTAGAACTTTGGCAGGTAATGACAACGAATGGCGTTATGTATCTGTTCGTCGCTTTTTCAATATGATTGAAGAGTCAGTTAAGAAAGCAACTATGCAATTTGTATTTGAGCCGAATGACGCAGGTACTTGGGTGCGTGTTCGTGCTATGATTGAAAATTTCTTGACTTTACAATGGCGACAAGGTGCTTTGGCAGGTGCAAAAGCAGAAGATGCCTTTTTTGTGAAGCTAGGCTTAGGTGAAACAATGACTGCTCTTGATATTTTGGAAGGCCGAATGGTTATCGAAATTGGTATGGCAGTTGTTCGTCCAGCAGAGTTTATTATCTTGAAGTTTTCTCACAAAATGCAAGAATCTTAAACCCTGTTTTTCAATTCTTTCTAAAAGCTTCATCAATCAGAGCAATCTTTTTTGGGCTTTTAGCGAAAATTAAAATACGGCTATCTATTTTTTCAGCCGTATTTATCCATTTTTCTTAAAAAAATTAAATAGACATATAAAATGGCAAATGAATATCCATTACCCAAGTTTCATTTTCAGGTGGAATGGGGTGGCACAAAAATAGCTTTTACAGAAGTTACAGGATTAGATGTAACACAGGAAGTCATTGAGTATCGTGATGGTGCGATGCCAGAGATGACTTTTATCAAACAAGCAGGTTTGCGTAAGTATAGCAATATTACGCTAAAACGTGGTATGTTTAAAGGTGATAACGAATATTTCTTATGGTGGGATAGCGTAAAAATTCAAAATTATGACGACCGCCGTGACGTAACTATTAGCTTGCTAGACGAAAACCACACACCTGTGGTTACTTGGAAAGTTAAAAAAGCGTGGCCAACGAAAATACAGTCTGACAACTTGAAATCTGATGCTAATGAAGTGTTTATCGAAACGCTAGAACTAGCACATGAAGGTTTCGTATTGGAAGCTTAGACTTTTTTGATACATTTTGTGTAACTATTCAGCAATAGGCATTTTAGCTAAAATTACTATTGCTAAATAGTTACCATTTTTTCGGCTATTTCTTTTCAAAAATAGCCAAAGTATGTTATATTTGCTATACATTTGTTTATCAAGTATAGCATACTTCTTTTTTTTGATAAAAATAAAAACGAATGTCAGCATATCCTATTCCATCAACAGGTTTTTTATTTAATGTAAATTTTGGCTTTTCTGAAATGGATACTCGCTTTCAAGAAGTATCTGGATTGACTGTTTCTTTAGAAGTGGAAGAGTTTAAAGAGGCTGGCGAAAATAGATTTGTGCATCGTTTACCTGTTCGTACCAAATATGAAAACTTGATATTGAAGAGGGGACTTTTGACAGATTCTAAAATCATTGATTGGTGCAAAAAAGCAGTAGATGACTTTGAGTTTGAACTGCGAGATATTACGATACAACTGCTCAATAGCGAAAAGCAAATTGTAGCTGTTTGGAATGTAACGAATGCTTATCCTTTGAAATGGAGCATTTCGGGTATCAATGCTATGCAAAGTGAATTTGTAATTGAAACGCTTGAACTTGCTTATCACTATTTTAAGTTTGAAAAAGGAAGCAAGCAGACCGACTTATTGGCTACTGCCAAAAAAGCCGCAGAGATATTATTATAAATATCAACTAATATTGAATATTTAAACGCAAAACATTTTACTATGCCAATAGAAATAAAAGAATTAGTTGTTACTGCTTTTATTAGCGAAAAAGAAGAAAAAAGTAATCGTGAAGGAAGCGGTGTAAAATTTGAATCACAAACAAGCCAAGCAGCTGACCGTATGGACATTGTTTCGGAATGTGTAGAACAAGTGTTAGAAATTCTTAAAAATAAAACGGAAAGATAAGTATGGCTAGTGGCAAATTCGTAAAAATGATTTTGACAGCTTACAAAGAATCCAATTTTTCGGGAAAAGTAGGCGAATATGAAGTGCAAGTTAATCCAGAAACCTATAATTTTTCGTATAGTATAGAATATAGCGATGACAAGCAAGAGCCAGGTTCTATTGGCCAAAATCTAAAGTTTAAGCGAATAAATCCTGCCGAAGTAAGTTTCGATTTTATTTTTGATGGTACAGGAATTGTAGCGAATGGTTCAAAATCGAAAATTGATGTGATTGATGACATCGAAAAATTTAAAGATGTTGTTTTAAAATATAATGGACAAACGCATCGCACACATTACATAAAAATTGCTTGGGGAAAAGTTTCTATTTTTCAAGGTGTGATGACTTCGCTCGACATCACTTACAAAGTGTTTAAGAGTGATGGAACTCCGCTTAGAGCAGTAGCCAAAGCTAAGTTTCGTTCTACTATCAACAAGCAAGAAATGCAAGGCATACAACGCAATAATTCGCCTGACTTAACACATATCAGAAATATTAAAGCAGGTGACAATTTGCTTTTATTAACGAAAGATATTTACGGAACAACAGATTATTATTTGCAAATTGCTCGCATTAATAAGTTAAAAAATTTTAGGGCTTTACGGCCTGGAACACAGATTATTTTTCCACCAATAGACAAGACAATAAATTAAATATCCAATACTATTTAAGTGCCAAGCACCAACTTTAATATGATATTTTTGAGTTGCTAACGCATTGAAAAAATCAAGCAATATTTAATTTTTCTTATTGACTAAAAACAACTAAAAAAGTGTAAGCTTTAGTATATGCCAAATAATGAAACCAAATTTGAAGTAACTAATTTTATTGTTAAAGTAGATGGAAAGGAAATACAAGAAACCTACCAAGTGCTTTCGGCTGATGTGCATAAAGCGGTAAATCGCATTGCATCTGCTCGTGTTATTTTGTTAGATGGTGATGTTTCTACCGAAGAATTTGAAGCTAGTGACTCTGATACCTTTAAACCTGGTGCAGCTATCACTATTATTACTGGGCATGATAGCGATAGCCGACATACTGTTTTTGAAGGCATCGTTATAAAACATAGTGTAAAAATTAGAAGAAGTGGTGTTTTTGTTCTAACAATAGATTGTAAAGACAAAGCTATCAAAGCAACAAAAGGACGAAAAAATAAGTACTTTTATAAGAAAAAAGATAGCGACATTATTAAAGAAGTATTGCAAGAAACAGGATTAAATGTAAATGTTGAAGCAACAAATCACAAACATGACGAAATGATACAATACCATTCTAGTAATTGGGATTTTATCAATACTAGAGCAGAACTCAATGGTATGTTGGTGGTGAATGATGATGGCAAAATAGATATAAAAGCACCTAAGCTCGAATCTCCTGTTTTTACTGCAAAATTTGGCAAAAATCTACTAGAATTTGAAGGCGAAATTGATGTACAAAATCAACTAAAGGGTGCTAAAAGCAAATCATGGAAGTATGCCAATCAAGGTTTAGTAGAAGCAGCTGGTTCTACTAGCTTTTCCAATGCTTTGGGTGGAAGTGGAAGCGGTGAATGGGCTGACATTTTGGGGCAAGAAGCACAATTTACACACTCAGGTAGGGTTTCGGAACAAGAGCTTAAGGAGTGGGCAAATACAAAAATGATGCGTAGTGAACTCTCAAAGGTGAGAGGGCGTGCCAAATTTCAAGGTTCAGAAAAAATTAAACCAGGAACAACAGTCAAGTTAGAAGGTGTTGGCAAAAAGTTTTCTGGTGATGCTTTCGTTTCGGCAGTTTCACATAGTATTGCTGATGGCGAGTGGATGACAGATGTAGAATTTGGCTTATCGCCACAAACTTTTACGGAGCGTTTCAATATAGGCGAAAAAGAAGCTGGCGGCTTGTTGCCTCCTATTCAAGGGTTGCAAATCGGCAAAGTGACAAAACTAGAAAATGACCCTGATGGCGAAGACCGAGTCTTGATAAGAGTGCCTATTATTGACATGAATGAAGATGGTGTTTGGGCTAGAGTTTCTACCTTAGATGCTGGCAAAGATAGAGGTTCGTTTTTTCGTCCCGAAATAGATGATGAAGTCATAGTAGGTTTTTTGAATAGCGACCCACGAGATGCTATTATTTTAGGTATGTTGCATAGTAGTGCCAATGCTGCTCCTTTAAAAGCGGAAGATGTAAATCACGAAAAAGGTTTTTTTACTAGAGATGGTATGCGTGTACTATTTAATGATGAAAAAAAGATTATCACTATTGACACACCTGCAAAAAATCAAATCATTATTAGCGAAGAAGACAAAGGCATTACGATTATTGACCAAAATAAAAATAAAATCGTAACAGAGCCATCAGGTATTACCATTGAAAGCAAAGGCAATATTGACATTAAAGCAAAAGGTGATATTAAAATAGATGCCATGAATATTACAACAAAGGTAAAGATGGCCGCCAAAGTAGAAGGCGTGAATATCACAGAAAAAGCGACTGCACAATTTAAAGCAGAAGGCAGTGCTAGTGTTAATCTTAGCTCAAACGGAATTACGATGATTAAAGGGTCTCTTGTAAAAATTAATTAAGTACTAATTACAACACATAAAAATTAAACCATTATGTCATTTGCAGCTAGAATATTAGATATGCACACTTGTCCTATGGTAACTCCAGGAACACCGCCTATACCTCATGTTGGCGGCCCTATTTTGCCAGCAGGTTGTCCTACGGTTTTGATTGGCGGAATGCCTGCCGCCAGAGTAGGCGATATGGCTACTTGCGTTGGCCCGCCTGATTCTATTGTAAAAGGTTCGACTAGCGTGCTAATAGGTGGAATGCCTGCCGCTCGAATGGGCGATACAACAGCTCATGGTGGAGTTATTGTTGTCGGTTGTCCTACGGTTTTGATTGGCGGTTGATACTAAACCAACCTATTTTTGTCCAAAGACTTACATCTATCAAATTATAAAATGCTCAAAAAACTTGGAATACAACAATAACAATACTCCGAACTATCAATATAGCTTCATTGGAACAGGTTGGAGTTTTCCACCTGCTTTTTCGGAAATCAAAGAAGGAGCAGAAATGGTTTCAGGCAAAGAAGATATAGACCAAAGTTTGTATATTTTGCTATCAACATCTAAGGGCGAAAACTTGCTCAATCCAGATTATGGCTGCAACCTCAAAGATTTAGTGTTTGAATCTTATACTACAACTTTGCAAGCAACGATTAGAAACCTTGTAACACAGTCTATTTTATTTTTTGAACCTAGAATAACGCTCGAAAAAGTTGTTGTTGCAGAAAATCCTAATGTGCTAGGTCGAATAGATATTTTAGTAGAATATATTATTCCAAATATCAATAGTAGAACCAATATGGTGTATCCTTTTTATTTAAAAAGATAATTTTTTTGCCAAGTGTTGTTTAAGAGGCTGATTCGTTGCTAACGCATTGAAATTCAAGGTGTTATTTTCAATGAGATGTCAGCTTATTTTTGTTTAGTAATGGCAAAAAAATAATTTCACGATTTTAGGCAGCGTTTTTTTGATAGACAAGGCGAAAAATATAGCCATAACTACGGCGAGGCTTTTCGACGAAGTATGTTGTCAAAAAAATCTCAAACTCAAATCAGTAAGTTATTTTTTGAACGTTACTTAGGTATTTAATTAAACAAAATTTGGCATTTTTCAATACTTTTTTCAGAAACCAAACTTGCAAGCTAAGTGCCAAGCACTCCATTTTTCGAACTAACAATGATTCAAAACAAACACATATATGATAGAAACAAAGACAAGTCGCTTGCTATAAATAGCCTAAAGCGAGATGGAACGAGTCAGCAACAGCGTTTGTCGATGTCGTTGTTGCCAAGCTATGCGAAGGTTGATGAGCGAAACATCAAAGATTTTTTAGTATTTTGGTATGAATATGCTCGTTTGCTCAATTATCAAGATATTACTGATTTGAGTGGTGCTAATATCAAGGATTGGCAATTTCTTTTCAATGATATAGCACATCTTATCAAAAAAGATGACGATAAAGCTTGGCAAAACTATTGGCAACGAATCAAAGAACAAGAAAATCAAGCTCCTCATCTTGCTTTAATGATGGCTTTTCTCAAAATATTTAAACATGCTCAAACGCATCTAAATAATTTGACGGAGCGACATTTAAATTTCTTTTATAAAAATGTGCTGCATTTTAAAAAGCAAAAAGCCATTCCCAATACTGTTCATGTTATTTTTGAGCTAAACAAAAACAAAAATAGCTACAAACTACCCAAAAATACTTATCTGAAAGCAGGAAGACGAAAAGATGCTTCCGAGATTTTGTATGCTACTGATAAAGAATGTATTTTAAACAAAACACAAATTGCTGACCTAAAAAGCATTTATACTCACCAAAAAGAAGAGCAAATTTATGGTGTATATGCTATTCCTATGCCAAAATCAAAAGACGGTTTAGGAGAAAAATTTGATGACGCTGCTATTCCAACATGGCACTTATTTAAACAAGGCTTGAGCGAAAATATTGCAGAAAGCCCTATCATTTTTGATGCAACAATTGGCTTTGCTATTGCTTCTCCTATCTTATTGTTGAGTGAAGGCAAAAGGCAAATTCGACTAAAAGTTAGCTTAGACTCTGGTGGCAAAACCATAGAAAATGAAATAGAACGCAACCGTATTATCGACAAATTGGTTAGACAATTAGTTGGTATCTTGCATGTTTTTGATGTTAATGCTATTAGTGGCAAAACCATTCGTGAGTGCATTAAAGAGTTGTCGGAAAAAGAACTGAAACAGCAAAATCCGCTCCCTTTATGGGAAATCTTAGAAGAACAAGCTCCTCAAAATTTGGTGTATGAATTGTTGGAACGAACCAATACACAAAATGTTAAAGATTTAAAACGAAAAGATAAAAAGGCATTACTAAAACAGTTAGTTGAAATTTTAATTGATGAGGCAAATGAAATTTTTGCAACACATTTGCAAAATTTATCGCTCGACAATAGTTTTTTTACTGCTTATCTGACAACAGAATACGAATGGCTGCAAAAAGAAGTAGCATTTGAGCTATTGCCTAAAGAAAATGCTTTTGTTTTTAAAATCGATTTGCCTATTACTGACGAAGCTATTTCATATTATCAAGAAAGTTTTCACAAAAAAAGCATACATACCTCCTCTCCTGTTTTGCAAATTTTATTTGCCAACGAAATACCCCCTGCTTTCTATCAGTTGTTGTATAAATACCCTATGCAAAGCCTACAAATTGATGTATCGTGTAGCGAATTGAGCAATCTTATTGTGCAAAACGATTTGGGCATCTTAGAAGCTGACCGTCCTTTCGATTTGTTTGGGCCACAACCTCACAAAGGTTCTGCATTTTATATTGGTCACTCAGAAGCTTTGCATAAGAAAGTACATCACATTGACATAAACTTTGAATGGTATAATTTGCCAGATAATTTTGACTATCATTATATTGACTATTCTAAAGAAACAAGTCGAAAATTTTCGGTAGATGTGCAGTTTTTATACCGAAAACAATGGGTTCCTATACTCAATCATGCTGAATATCCTGTTAAATATGACCTCTTCAAAAATGAAAATGACGAATATATTGAGCTAAAAGATATTCAAATTTGTTTTAACGAAACAAATTTGTGTTTACAGGCTCATGAAACAACGGAAGATATAATTTATTTGGATAATAGCACGCAACATGGTTTTTTGAAAATCAGTTTAATAGAACCTAGCGTAGCTTTCGGACATAAAGAATATCCTCATTTGTATGCTCAAACTTTGAGTCGCAATTTGATTCAAGAAACGTTGATTATTGTCAATGATAATGAAATTGCTAGAGAGCAAACAAAAGATAAAAAAGGCGAAAAACCAAATAACGTAACAGCTAAAAAAGTTTTTAAGCCAGCCCAATTGCCAAATGAGCCTTATACACCAGCAATTCACAATTTGCGTTTGAGCTATCAAGCTACCGAAACCATACATTTCAAAACAAAACAAAAACACCAGAATAAAACGGAAGAGTTTTTTCATATTCACCCTTTCGGAAACGCACCTATCCAACATCACAACAATACTTTTTTGCTTCCTTCTTACCAAGAAGAAGGCATTTTATATATCGCTTTAGATGAGATTTATGCTCCGCAAAGCCTATCTTTGTTTTTTCAAATGGAAGAAGGAAGTGCCGAATCCGTAAATAACAAAAGTAAAGTCAAATGGCATTTTTTGAGCAATAATGAATGGATAGCTTTTGAAATAACACAAATTCCATCTGATACTACAAGAGGATTGCAACAATCTGGCATTATTAATTTTCATATTCCAAAGCAAATTAACCGCAATAATACTATTTTACCAAATACTCATTATTGGTTGCGTTTGAGCGTGTCAAAACACATAAGTGGTATCAATAAGATATTAGACATTCATACTCAGGCAGTTAGTGCTACTTATGTATTGATGCCCAATGAAAATGTGTTAGATGCACCAAGTTTGTCACCTCGTTCCATTCACGAATTAGCAGATCCAAGAAGTGCAATTCGAGACATACATCAGCCATATTATTCTTTCAATGGCAAAAACTATGAGCAAGATAATGATTTTTATGGCCGAGTGAGTGAACATCTAAAACACAAATCTCGCTGCATTACGATATGGGATTATGAACGAGTGGTGTTAAATAAATTTCATACTGTTTATAAGGTTAAATGTTTAAACAATTATCGTATTCTCAATGATAACGACGACTGGGAAATAGCTGCAAGTCATGTTACTTTAGTTACTATTCCTAAATTGCCTAAATTACAGTCAATCAATCGCTTACAACCTCGCACATCTAGCAATACATTGAGCGAAATAAGTGATTATATCAAAAAACATACAACACCATTTTTGCAACTCAAAGTTGTCAATCCAATTTATGAAGAAGTACAAGTAAAAATTCATGTCGGCTTCGAAAAAACTTATGATGAAGGCTATTATATACATGTTCTAAATGAAGATATTAAACGTTTTTTATCGCCTTGGGCTTACGAACATGGGCGTGATATTGTTTTTGGCGGTAGCATTCATAAATCTGCCATCATAAACTTTGTAGAAGAACTAGAATATATTAAATATGTATATCAAATTCAAATCTTTCAAAATGAAGAACTAATAGAAAGTGCTGAGGCAACTCAGCCTCGTTCTATTTTGGTATCTGCCAACAATCATATTATCAATCCAACTCAACCTGAAAGCCTAGATACTGAGCTAGAAGGTATCGGTTATATGATTATTGAGGTCAATTTTGAAGTTTTTGAAGAAATTTAAATGTTTAAAATAGTCCATACCTAAAAAATTTATCTAAAAAAAATATCTGTTTTCCAATACTTTTTTATTCAAACAATGTTATCATGTCGAACAAAATTAGCAAAAACCAACTCAAATCTTATTTCGTAACAGGTGCAAAACCAACAGAAAGCAACTTTGCAGAGCTTTTAGACAACTGTTACAATGCTCCTCGTCTCGACTTTGACGAAGATAAACAAGATTTGTCTATTTATGTCAATGACGAAGCACCTGCCGATACTGTTAATCTCAACAATATTATTCCGCATAAAATTCGCTCATGGGTACATGGCCACAATATTCGCTGGAATGATAGAGAAGGTATTGTCAAACCCATATATGAGCCTAATGGCATTCGATTTACGGCAGGCATACAACCAACTTCTGTTCGAGAAAACGTGAAAGGAAAAGGAGTTTTGTTGCAAACAGCTAGTGCAGATGCATGGTTTTATTGTGCTATCCCAACAACACTTATAGGCACAAATTGTCGTTTGAGTAGTTTATATTTGGATATGAGCATCGAAGACCAAAAATATGATGAATATTTAGCTGGCAGCAAAGACCAAGTATCTATTGAGACTGGCTCGAAAATCAACGTTATAAAAGTTTATGATGGCCGTCGAAATATTACGATACCTTTTACCGCACCTACTGCTTCTGACCTCGAAAGTATTCATCGCATTCCTTTAGGCAATCCTTTGAGCCAAAATTTTGGAACAGCAAAAGCCAAACTACCACTTATCAACAGAGGTTTGAGTATTGCAATAAATATAGGCTATTATTTTAATTTATATTCAAGAATTCACTTTGACGATAAAGATAGACACAAATTGAGTGCCTTTACTAATAAGTATTTAGTCAATCGTTTCTTTGCTATTGGGTGCGAAATTAGCAATATTTCGCCAAGTTAAGCATGCTATCATTTTGCGTTTTATTTCTAATATTTTTTGTAACTGTTTAGGTATGAGCTTTTGGATAAAAAATCAAACTTTTTTTTAGACATTCCATTTTAAGTAGTCGTTCAGAAGTTTTTGAGCATTTCAGAACAAGATAATACCTTGATTTTCAATGCGTTAGCCACTAAACGAATGCTTTATTAAATAGTGCTTGGCACTTAATATTTCTAAAAAACATCTTCAATTTAGCAAGATATTCAAACATATTTCTACGTTTAGTTTCGTAAAAAAAATCAGATGGCCGAACCAATTACTATTTCTACGCAAGCACCCAATGTTGCGAGTATGAACTATCAGCAGCTACGGCAAGAAGCCATAGAACATATTCAGCAGTTGGCAGGTAGCGTATGGACAGACCACAACACACATGACCCTGGCATTACGATGCTTGAGACTCTGAGTTATGCTATTACAGACTTGGGCTATCGCACCAACTATGCTATTGAAGATATTTTGGCAAGCAAACCAGATATTGCTGCACACAATTTTTTCTCACCTGCAAAAATATTGAGCAATCGGCCGCTAACCATCAATGACTATCGCCGCCTTATTATCGACACACCTGCCGTGAAAAATGCGTGGCTAAAAACCTTGCAAGACGAAGTAGATTTGTCAGATAAGCCCCAACTTGTTGGTTTATACAATGTCTATTTGGAACTCGAAAAACACGCCAGATGGGGAGATTTGAATAAACGAACCATTAAAACAAAACTCTACTATGGCAATCCAGAAGAAACGACTGTCATGCAAGATGATACACCACGTCTTGATATAGAAATTTCTATTATCGACAATCCGATAAGCTCACCTATTTTCCAAGCCCATGAACCACTAAATAGCCCACAAAAATGGTCGCAGATAGAGTCTATCGAAAGCATTACTCTATATGATGGCAAGGAAGCAGGCGAAACGAATGGCAAAAAGCTAGTTCGCTATGGAGAATTTCGCTATTCACACCAAGCCAATTTGATTTTAGAAGTCAAAACAAAAAATCAAGAAGGTATCACAAAACGCAGTTTGCAGATTCGCTTCGACTTGTTGCAAAACAAATATTTGAGCAATTTTATCATTCGACGTGATGGTATTGGTCATTTTATTATGTCGGATTCCGAAGAGCAAGGTTATTGGAAAGATAATAAATGGTTTTTCTTTATCGACAACGCAGCAGAAGAAACCGAAGACGATACTGCCAAAGATATAGATTTGTTTGACAATAACAACAAAATGTTTATCATTGAGGAAGACACTTATGAAAATACAATTATAGGTTTCTTAGAAAAGAATTTTATCGATTTTCTCAACTATGAATATTTGCCCAAACAAATACATATTTCGGATATTATCACTAGCGTTCATCAAAAATTGCATAACAACCGTAACCTTTGCGAAGATTTTAAAGAAATAAGCATTGCCAATATTCAAGAAATAGCTATTAATGCTAAAGTTGATATTTTTTCGGAAAGCAAACCCGAAAAAATATTGGCAGAAATCATTTTTCAGCTCAATAATTTTCTCTTGCCAAATGTGAAGCGATATACTATTGAAGAACTTTTAAATCAAAATAAAAGTATTGCCGAAATTTTTGAAGGCCCTTTTTTGCAAAATGGCTTTTTCAATGAACAAGAGCTACTACAAGAAAGTCGAAGTGCGTTGTATGTTTCAAACATTATCAATGTTATCATGGATAATGAAAGCGTTGTCGCTATCAAAAATCTCTCGTTGTCGCACTATGTAGAAGGACTCATTCAGGCCAGACAAAACGATAAAGCGGTAAAAGAGCAACTCCAACTCTACCAAAAAGGATTTTATTTGCCTCGTATTAGCTTGCACAAATCAAAGCTTATTTTTCTAAAAAACAAGACTGAAACCGTATTCAATTTTGATATGGTGGAAAGAGAATTAGAAAAGCTAAAAAATGAACTAAACGTCAGCAACAAAAATTTGCATACTGATTTAGCTATTCCGAAAGGCGAAAATTTACAAATTGAAGAATATTTTTCTGTTCAAAACGATTTTTCGCCTATTTATGGTATTGGTCACGAAGGTGTTGGAGATTTGCCTGTGCAAGCAGGTTACGAAAATAGAATGAAACGGCAAATTCAAGCTAGGCAACTCAAAACATATCTGCTATTTTTTGAACAATTGCTTGCCAACTATTTGCAACAACTCGCCAACACTGCTGACTTGTTTAGTATGATTCCGAGTGAAAAACAACAAACTTATTTTTTTGCTGACTTTACAGAACTAGAAACCGATGTTATACCCAATTTGGCTAGTCATAAGTTGATAAAAGAAGATGATTTTTTTGCTCCTAAGCTCAAAGATATTGTTGAAAATGAGTCTAATTATTTACATAGAAAAAATAAATTTTTAACTCATCTACTCGCTCGTTTTTCCGAAAACTTTGTCGATTATTCTTCTTTGCTATATTCTATTAATCAAGAAAAGTCGCAAGAAATTGCCGAAGTTATTCATGCTATTGACAAAGAAGATGTTCAAATAGCTTTTAAAAATATTTTTTCGGAAACAGAAACATCGCTAAATAGTGAAATTCAGCGACGTACACAAATGGCAATTAAAGATAATATTGCAACTTTGATTTATCCTTATATCAAAAATACATCGCCAAAAGAAAAAGGCATGATTGATTCGATAAAGCAAATTTTTAGAGAAGAGGATATTAAAAATATAGCAAAAGCTATTGAGCAAGCTATTAAAGATGGCATTAAAGTTGGTGTTGATGAAGTAGTCGATGTATTAGAGAAAAAACTATTATTGCCAAAAGAACGCAATACTGCCCTGCGAAATCATATAAAACAAACCATTAAAGACCTTACAAAAGTAAGTTTTGACGAAATTTCGCAAGACTTTATTCATCTCTATGAGCAAAACATCAAAAAAATGGTGGCTTTTGCAACAACTAATCTTATCGACAATTTGTTGAAGCAAAAAAATATAACACTTGCTAAAACAAGTAAAGGAGAATCTGACTTGATTAATGATACTTTTGATAAAATCTCTAGTACAGTAGAAAAAGTATTGAAAAAAGAGATAGAAACAGACATCGAAGCTGCCATTAAAATGGTTGTTTTGAGACAATATAATCAAGCTATTGAACAGGCCAACCGACTAACACAGACTCAATTGATAGAGCAGAAGTCTATTTTTTTGCAACAATATCCAATCACTAGCGGCAGTCGTGGGCAAGCTTTCAATGTTTTTGAAAATAATAAAAAAAGCGAAAATTTCAATTTGTCTGGCTTTCAAAAGCGTGTTTATTTGCTGTTAGACTTTCAGAATAACTATGTGCGGCAGCTAAAAAATGAGCTAAACATTGTGGAAGAAAGTGAACAAAACATAGATGATGACATTGAGAATAATGATGAGTTCTTTTATGTTATAGAGCATATTTTGCTGCGACAATATGATGGAAAAGCATCTGTTGAAACTGAAACACTAAAAGCTTATTTGTTGCAGCTTTTAAAACTAAAAGAGATACCCAACGACTTTTATTCCATGCAAGCTACCATTGTGTTGCCAAAATGGCCTGAGCGATTTAGAAATGCTAGTTTTAGACAATTGTTGGAAAAAAATTTAAGACTAAAAGCCCCTGCTCACATTTTGTTATATGTAATTTGGCTAGATAGATTAGAAATGGAAAAGTTTGAGTATATTAGAAAGCCATGGCTACAAAAATTGAAAAGGGATTAGTAATCTATGATGTATTGACGTTCAAAAAACAACTTATTGATTTAAGTTTCAGATTTTTTGCTATTACTAAAGACAAGAATAGCTGACTAGCATTATTATTATAACAGCAATAGATTAAATATATTATGCAAGAATATAAAGATATAAAACATCTCATTGTTTCTCAAAAAGAAGAAAATGGAACAATGTTTTGTGAGTTCCAAGACCCAAGCTCTCAACAAATCATTCGCTCAGAAGCCAAAATGAAATACAAAAGTTCTAAAAGACGTGAAGTAGAACATATTGCTCATTCAAGTGCATTTTATGCTATGCGTATCGAATTGATGAACGCCTTGACCAAAACAATAGGTACAGGTTATTTTGGTCATGCTGTGCGTCGAATGGTCTATGCTATGTTGCCTGATAGCCCCTCTGCATCGCCAAAAGGAAAAGCCTACAATGACCACGAGCGAAAAGTAGCGGTTGTGGCAGCTTTCAAAAAGGTAAAAAATCAGTTTAACCAAGATAGGCGACAAGGCACTTGGGAAATGAAACGAGAAGAATCGACTTTTGATACTGTTATTAAACAAGCTCCTATTACGAAAGTGTATGACCAAGAAATCTTGATGCGTATGTTGATAGAACTCGCTCGACTTGATGGCATTTCGGCTGAAGAGCATCTGTTTTTGCAATCGTTTACGAGTGATATGATTAGCTTCAATGAATTGTTGAACAAACCTAATATTTCGCATATAGAGTTTGAGGAGACTACGCCAGCCGTCAGAGAAACAATGTATTTGCTAGCATGGGTAATTGCTTTGATTGATAAAAAGTTGACATATAGCGAAAAAAATAAACTGACAGATTATGCTAGTATGCTCAATATTTCGTATCAACGCACGCAAGATTTAATAAAATATGCAAAGCATCATATTATTGGAGTAGCAATGAAAAATGAACTTGGTAAAGGTGCTATTTTGCAAATCGCTCAAGATATTGAATTGTCGAATGAAGAAGCAGAACGAGCAATGGTGCAATATCGAAAACGAAATTATTAGAAACTATTGTGTTGTTATTGCATAATAGTAAAGTAGCAGAAAACACTTCTGCAAGATAAAAGCAAGAGTTATTATTGAAAAATAATAGCTCTTGCTTTTTTTATGCTGCCAAAAAGGTGTTTATAAAAAGCATCGCTATTGAGCAAAATTATCAAAAAAAAAATTACGCTTTTTAGAATAAATACATCTGATTACTTAATATTTCAATAAAAATTAAAAAAAATATAATAACACAATATTCTTAATTCAAATATTTTTTTAGATATTTTTTTTTCAAAAAAAATATGTATATTATAGTCTAGCTTTATCCTACTATCTGTTGAATATCTCACACATTTTTCACATTCAAATTTTTTTCTATGAAGAACAATTATTTATTTATCAGCTCTTGTAGTCTGATTTTAGCTATTTTCAGCTATTATTCCTACAATAATAGCGAAAAAAATGCACCCACTCATAGTCATTACTGTGCTGTGCAAGCTACTCCCGACATACGAACCTTTGTGCAAGCTAATGGAATTTCTTTTAATGGTTTTATAAAAGGAAATAGAGCTGTTCATTATATTGAAACCAAAGATGGTTATACGGTTCTGAAAGACAAAAATGGCTTTTACAAATACGCAGTTGGCACTAGCGATGGCGATTTGGCAATAACCGATATGATTGTTCACGAAGTTGGCCAACGAACAGCAACCGAAAAAGCCTTATTAAATAGCATTGGAAAAAACCTGCGATATACAGGAAGTACCTTGAATGCTAGAATAACCGATAGTCCAGCAGCAACTGCTGGCAGTCCAGATTTGGTGTTTCCCTCCACAGGCATACGAAAAGCTCTCTTGCTCTTAGTTGATTTCCCAGACCAACTAGCTACTTATACGACAAATGATTTTGATAATTTGGCTAATCAAGCAGGCTATAATGTAAATGGTCAGACAGGTAGCTTTCGAGACTATTATCAAGATATTTCCTATGGTGCTTTGACCATCAACACTGATGTGCAAGGTTGGTACACTGCTCCAAACAACAAAGCAACTTACGGTGATGACGCAGCAGGAGCAGTTGCTACTGATTTGGTGCGTTTTGCGGTAGATGAAGCAGAAACAGCAGGCCTCGATTTTGCTCAATATGATGGCGATGGCGATGGCAAAGTAGATGTTGTCATGGTCATTCACTCTGGCCGTGGTGCAGAAGAATCTGGCAATGGCGACGATATTTGGTCGCACCGTTGGGTATTAGCTGCTGGTGGCAATTCGGTTACTTATGATGGTGTTTTGGTAAATGACTACATTATTCAAGGCGAAAAATACGGCTCTGTAAACATTACTAATATCGGTGTTTTATGCCACGAGTTTGGACATGCTTTAGGTCTGCCAGATTTATATGATACAGATTATTCCAGCAGCGGCATTGGAAGTTGGGGCTTAATGGCAGGCGGTACTTGGAATAACTCGGGGCGAACACCTGCTCAAATGTCAGCTTGGTCAAAAGTGCAAATGGGTTGGATGAATCCTACTGTTTTGACAAATGATAGTACCGTCATTACAGATATGGATTATTCTGACAACTCAAATGCTTGCTATCGTTTAAATACACCTGCTTTTAATGAATATTTTTTGGTAGAAAATAGACAAAAGCAAGGCTGGGACGCTTATTTACCGAGCGAAGGTTTAGCAATTTGGCATATAAATGATAATAAATTTAACAATGCAGATGATGCAAATCGTTTAGTCAATTTGGAAGCAGCCGATGGTTCTGACAATGGTTCTTTATTTCCAGGCACAACCAATAATACTGCTTTTAATGATTTATCTACCCCTAATGCTCATACTTATGATGATGCTTATAGTGGGTTTTGCTTGTTTGATATAGCAGAAAATGGCGACCTTGTTTCTTTCCAATTTGCGACAAGCTGCTTTCCTGCATCTTGTAGTGATGGCATCAAAAATGGCGATGAAACAGCAATAGATTGTGGTGGTTCTTGCCCTCAATGTATTTGCCAAAATACAACTATTGCAGCACCTAGCATAACTACGGGCGTTACTATGGGCAATGGAAATAACTGCGATTTGAGAGAAAGTGAAGATATTACTTATGAGTTTACTGTTCCAACTGATGGAGCTTGGACAATAACAACTTGCGATATGGCAGATTTTGACACCGATTTATTGCTTGGCACAACTTGTTGCTCAAATGATATAGGCGAAAACGATGATTCAGTAGAGTGTCCTAATGGTTCTTCTAGTCTTACTGCCGAACTAACCGCTAATATTAACTATTATGTTACGATAGAAGGCGTTGGCACAGAAATGTCAAGTGGCAATTTTGACTTAGAAATAATGCCTCCTGCATGTATGTCAGATGCAACTATGACTGCACCTTTCAATTCGACAGGTACAACTATTGGTATGGGCAATAATTGTGACCCTGATATAGCTTCTCCAACTTATGGCAATGCCGAAGATGTAATTTATGAAATTGAAATTCCTCATGATGGAACATGGGAGTTTTCGCTAGAAAATTCTGATTATGATACATATTTATTTTTAGGCACTTCTTGCTGCTCGATGGATATTGCAGTAGATGATGATAATGGACAAGGATTGACTTCTAAAATTAATCAACAATTAACAGCAGGTATTTATTATGTTGCAATTGATGGCTGGAGTGGAAGGACAGGAAATTATGGGCTAGATGTATATGAAATAAATTGCAATTCATCAACAGTAACTACTTTTACTGGCGATTATTGTGCGGGCGATACTTATAGCCTTACTGTTGGGTCAAATGTGTTTAATGAAACAAATCCTAGCGGCTCTGTAACATTAATAAATTCTAGTGGTTGTGATAGCGTTGTTACAGTTAATCTGACTTTTTACAACAATCCAATGCACACTGAATTAGTCGTCATTTGCGAAAATGATGCACCTTATACTATGCCTGATGGAAGTACAGAAAGTTCATCTGGAACTTATGGACCATTCACTTTAATATCAGCCTATAACTGTGATAGTTTAGTTATTGTAGATTTGACGATTAATACTAATGTAACGCATAATGAACAGATATGGATTTGCGAAAATGATGCACCTTATACTATGCCTGATGGAAGTACAGAAAGTTCAT
>JBMZCV010000023.1:0-39342 GCA_049613665.1 Chitinophagales bacterium
AATGTAACTTGCTGATAATCAAGTGTTTATGATTAAAAAGGCGGAAGCGGAGGGATTCGAACCCCCGGTACCTCACAGTACAATGGTTTTCAAGACCACCGCATTCGACCACTCTGCCACGCTTCCACCGCAAAGATAATAACTCTTTTTGGATAAAAAAACTTTTGGCAAAAAAAAAGCAAAAAAAATGAATTTTATTTTTTGAGCTAGTCAAGCAAAAATGTTTTGGCACATTATTTGGCTATATATCAAGTATAGAGGGTAAAATGTGTGCTTGTATGTTTATCATATCAAAAACTTATTTTATCTACTCTATGAACAAGGATTTGGCTCTTAGTTAAACACCTAACGACAATTACCCCTAATTTTTGCTACCCTGACTTACATTTTAAAGTCAGGGTTTTTTTTTACATTTTTTAGGAAATCAGTAATGCTGGCATTTTATGGCAAGTGAAACATACTATTTTTCAGTTTCACTTTTTGAAAATAAGAAGTCTTGAAGGTTTGGCAGTTGGTTGTTGTATTTTTTATTTGTATCATTGCAGGCTTATTTTTTAGAAAGTTTTTGTATTTATGGCTTTTTAAGTAACTTTACCTTTATTCAAAAAAATGACATTACTCATGCAAGAGGACATACCTATTAGAACTATTCTAAAAAGTTATTTTCAAGAAGAAGACATTATACCAGAAGAAAAACAAGTAAATGATTCTAAGGTAGTTTATAAAACAAAAAAAGGTGCTGAAACCGAAGAAGATATTAAAGCAAAAAAAGCTGCACAACGAGCACGTACTTTCAATGGTTTAACAGCTACAGAATGGGCATCAATGTCTAAAAATGTATGGAATGATTTAAGTTCTCCACGCAATAAATATCAATTGGAACATGGAGCTGTTTTTCCTGTAAAATTAGCAGAGCGTTTAATAAAAATGTATTCTCGGAAAGGTGATGCCATATTTGACCCTTTTTTGGGTATAGGCACAACTATGATTGCAGCCCAAAATTTGGAAAGACATTGTATAGGCACAGAATTAAATCCTCATTTTGCAAGCATAGGTAAAAAATGGACAGATGATAATTTGGGAATGTTTGGTAATGTAAATAAATATCATTACAAAATTGTGAATGAAGATTGTAGGCACTTAGAGAAGTATATTCGCAAAGATAAAATTCAATTGACTGTAACTTCACCACCTTATGCCGATTTTATTCAAAAGTCATTGAAAGATAGAAAGACAGTACATAAAACATCTTTGATAAAACACGCTAATAATAGCACTGTAAAGCAGTATAGTAAAGATGAACGAGATTTTGGAAACTTGCCTTATCAAGATTTTTTGGAAGAAATAAAAGTAATATTGAAAGCAAATTATGAAATTACTAAGAAAAATGGTTATTCAGCTTGGGTTGTAAAAGATTATCGTGATACAAAAAATAAAATACCTTATGTTCCTTTTCATTCCGATTTGGCACGAGCTGGCGAAGAAGTAGGTTTCAAGTATCATGATTTGATAGTTTGGGACCAAACTGGCCAACGTCGTTTGGTTCTATTGGGCTATCCTTCTGTTTTTTATACTAATCAAAACTGTTCTTTTATCGTCATTTTCAGAAAATTATAATGATACAACAAGATATTAATGTTTTGGCAGATTTAGATTTTGGGCGTGATACTAAAAAAAGTAGCACTACTTATCTGACACATAATTTTCACACTTATCCTGCTAAGTTTATTCCTCAAATTCCTAAAACATCTATTACTTATTTTACAAAAGTCGGTGATACTATTTTAGACCTTTTTTGCGGTTGTGGTACAAGCCTTGTAGAAGCTAAATTGGCAAATAGAAATGGTATTGGAGTTGATTTGAATCCTATCGCAACTTTGGTTTCTAAAGTAAAAGCTACTCCTATTGAAAGTAATATCTTAAAGACAATTTATGATATTTTTGCAAAAATAGAAATGGACATTATTGCTTATTATAAAGGGCAAATTTCAGAAATATCCTATAAATTGCCTACCTTTCATAATCGTGACCATTGGTTTCAGCAAAATATGTTACATGAATTGGCAATTATTAAAACTCATATTCAAAATGTCGTACATCAAGATTTAAAAGATTTTTTGTTATGTGCTTTTTCTGCTATTATTGTAAAAATTTCTAATCAAGAAAGCGATACAAGATTTGCAGCCAAAAATAAAGAACATTTGCCGAAAACAGCTATTAATGAATTTAAGCGTAAAGCTTTAGCTATGCAAAAAAGGCTATTAGAATATAATAATTTTGTATCTAATGCTAGTACGACTATTTTTAATAAAAATGCTCAAAACTTATCATTTTTAACTGATAATAGCATAGACCATATTGTGACATCGCCACCGTATGCTAATACTTATGATTATTATTTGTACCATAAATTTAGAATGTACTGGCTAGATTATGATGTCAATAAAGTTAGAAATGAAGAAATAGGTTCTCGTAATAAACATTCCAGTCAAAAAAAGGATATTTATAATTTTACGGATAGCTTACTGCAATGTATGAAAGAATGTAATAGAGTTTTAAAGCCTCAAAAATTTGCTGTTGTGGTAATAGGAGATAGCATTCTAAAAGGTAAATTGCATAGAGCAGATATTTTCATGGAGGAAATAGCAAATGCCACCCAATTTGAAATTGTAAAAATTATTAGCTCTAATTTGCAGAAAACAACAAGAATGTTTAATCCTAGATTTACGAATAGTAAAAAACAAGAGCATATTATTGTTTTAAAAAGCACAAAATAAAAATGGAAATAAGAGTTTATTATGAAAGTTTGGAACAAGGATATAACTATATTGTACCTTATATCAAACAAGCAATTGGGAAAAAAGCTTGTCCAATACAGTTAGTGAAACGGCCTAATAGCAATAGTCAATTAGTCAAAGGAAGTAGTTTGGCAGCTATACATAGCATGATAAAACCAGATGTTTTGATAACAGGCATCAATAATAATGTAGAATATCCGCTTGTAGTGATAGAATTTTCTGAAGCTGTAACGACGGAAGACCACGAATTGCAGAGAACTGCTGGTGCAGTAGCAGCTTGTTTAGCAAATGCTTATTACATAAAAATATCAGGACATAAAGCATCAAGTAAACCGTTTGGCGGAGCAACTTATAATCCTTATTCTAGTCCCAAGATGTTTTCAGAAAAACTGAATTATGATGCCTATATTATTGCAGATTGGAAAACAGATGTTCGAACTGCAACAAGTTTGAAACGAAATAAAAAATTTCCTGCCTGCCCTCCAGATATAGAATTGTTAAAAGATAGTATATTTTGTGTGATAGATGCTTTTATAAATCATTCTACTAAATGGTATGATGTTTCATTGGAAAGTTTAGCGTTAAAAGAAAGCTATAAATCATTTCATCAAAAAGTAGAAGAAGCCTCTGATTCAAAAACATTACTAAAAACATGGTTGGCAAGAGACAAAAGGCAAAACAATAAAAATAGAGTGCGTTTTTTTGTAAATGATAAAAGTATTAAAGTGAAAATTAATCGCTTTTCTCATGCTATGGATCCAGATAGAGGTATTTTAACTTTTATTTCTTTTTTGTTTTCTAATACACACCAAATATATGGACTCTATTCTTTAGTGCGGCAAAGAAGTAAAGGAATATTAAAAGCAGATGTGACAGACATAAAAAGTTTGAAAGCTAAGGTAAAAGCTGCTATTGAAAAAGATAAAGGAGGTGTGCCAAAATGGTTTAGCGATGGTATTTTAGGCATCATAAAAAGTGCAACACATCAAGATGAAGAGATAAATATTCAAGCTTTTTGGGAAAAAAATCAAACTAAAATCACGAAAAACAAAGGCGTGATGACGATTGCCTATTTTTCAGATGGTTTATTTCTAAATCACAATGGAATTAAGCTTTATTGGGATAGAAACAAACTTATCAATAACAGCACAAATGAATTTCTCAAAGCCATAAAATCAATGTTTGGTTTCAATAACTATATCGCACCGACTACTTTGGAAAAAGCAGTCAAATATGTTGATGAAGACGAGGTAACTTATACACTTGCTCACAAAGTATTTATTCCAAATGGTTTTGAGATTGTGTTTATCAGCTATCCAGGTGCACAAGGTGGTGGTTCGATATTGCCAGAGCCTGAAAAGGGAAAGGCACAACCTAGAGAATATCCTGATATTGTAGCACTGCCGCCAAAAACAGCGAAAGATATAGATGTTTTGGTAAATGAAAGCAAGGGAATGTTTGATAAAACTAAAGTAGAAGAAGATGTGGAAAAAGTGTTGCGATATAAGCATGAACCTAAATTGAAGAATGCTTTGAAAGATGCTTTAGTTGTTGCAAAGGTAATTGATAAAAGCAAGGTTTTACGAGATGTTATCATAGGTATATCTTTTGGCACAGAAAAAGGAAAGCATGAGACATGGAGTCCAGCAGATGTAGATTTTATTTTTAGAATTGTGGATAGAGAAAATTGGGCAATAGGTATTTTTAACCAAGCATTGCGTGATGTTATTCCTATTATAGAAGGTAAAACAGATTTTCCAGATATTTATGTTTTGTCAAAAGTGAAAGTAGTAAAGAAAAAAAGAATTACTAAAAAAACGAGGAAAATCTAATGATTTGTTTGCATTATAAAGTGCTTTCGTATCAATAAAGCTATAAAACAAAAAAACGCTCAAGGTTTTTCACAAACCTTGAGCGTTTTTTCGTTTTATTTTTATCCTTCTATCCTACTTCAACAACACACTAATATCCCCTCTTCTTAATTCATTAGCAACTATCACTTCCCACTACTCAAATCACCATTTTCCAAAATATTTTGCGTCCGTTGTTTGGCAAGAGCATCGCCATTTTTCACGATTTGGCTCAACACTCTCCATTCGCTAATATTCAAAATTTTTGCTTTCGTGTCTAGCTTATCATCGGCAGCTACTTGCAAAATGGCATTTACAAAATAATTTCTGGTATTATTTACCCATTGATTTACCGTTAAATCTATCAAAACCGTGATGCCTTTTTCCGAGCGTATAATATTGGTCAAAGGTTCGTTCCAAAAGCCGATATACTCTTCCACGATTTGGCCTTTGCCTTTGAAATGGCCATATTCCCAAGTACCTTTATAGTCGCTGGCGGCCGTTCCAATATATTTTTTTATCAATGTCTTTTTGTTGCTGGCCAATACCTTAATAACAGGCACGCTAAAATCGGCGGAAATATTCAAGGCTGGAACAACATATTTTCGATAAGCACTTTCTATTTGGCTGCGTTGCACTTTCGTATCATAAGCAGCTTTTAAGAAAACAGCATTTAAGAGTTTGTCGCTTCGCAAATATTTTTCTGCTTCTGTCAGTCGCAAAATTTTCGATTGCATAGGCTCAATAATCACTAAATGAGCTTTTTTTATTTGTCCTTTCGTAATGCTATATTCCACATCAATGCCATAATCTTGAAACCTTGCTTTGAAAGTGTCTGGATAGGCATGTTTCATAAAAGCCATCATTGGCCCAAAACCACCTGTGCCACCTGCAAACTGTATGAAACCATACGAAAAAATGGCTTTGTCATAGCTATTTATCGCATCGAAACGGCCTTCATGTTCCGACACATATTTCAGAGCTTTTGCTTGCACTTCATTCAAGCCAAGTTGTTTATATACCCAAAGTCCTAAACTATCGGGCAATACTTCGCCTTGATAGCCAATGCCTTCCCAATCAATGGTATGCCAGCTTTTGATAAAATTTGTGAACTTTGCGGTTTGTGTTAGGCTATTTTTTAGTGGGTTTCTAAACGATAAATCGTATTTTGTGTAGGCACGCAAGATGCGAAAAGTGAGGTCGCTTTCATCTCTATTTACCACGCCTTCCAAAAAAGAAGTAGCGTTTGCAAGCGGCTTGCCAACCCAATATTTTACTTGTTGCGATTGAAAACGCTTGATAGCTCTGATAGTTTGAGGCAAACTCGAAGCGACAACAGTAGCTGTTTTGGGCGTTTCGGTATGCGAAGCACTCAAATAACCTAAGTTTAATAATTGCCCTTGCACTTTTTTGATATCGGCCGCCTGATTTCCCCAATTGGTGTTGCCTACTGCGGCTGTCAGGCTATTGCCCAACTGACTATAACCATTCGTAACACTTATTTTAAATTCACTTCTTTTATTTCTAATCTTATTCAATTCGTGTTGCGAAGGCATCGCAATAGCAGTATTCAAAAACATCAAAATGCCTGAATTTGGTTTTACAATACCATTCATATATTCAATACCCATAGCGGTAAGCTGAAAACTTTTTAGAGCTTGAATTGTTTTGCTCAATTTCCACAAACTGACTTTAGCCGAACTATTCAAAGCTGCCTTTTCGCTTTCATATACTGCTTTTGTCAAAAAACCTAAGCGATATAAATGGTCTTGAACTTTACGAACATCTTTTGAAATATTTTGCCCATTCATGCCAACACTGTTGCTGATTTGCAAAGTGTATCGAAAATCAAGTGCTTTGGCGACTGCTGTTTTTACACTATCTGCCGAACTCGTCGAATTTGAATGGCCGCTGCTAGAATCTGTATTAGAAACACTTGTCGAACTTTTGATAACCAAAACCTGTCCTAAAGCTAAAACATTGCTGGTCAAATTATTCCACTTTACAATATCATTGACAGCAACATTAAATTTTTTGGCAATTCGCCACATTGTATCACCTCCTTGCACAACATATACTTGAGAGCTACTGTTATTAGAAGAGTTCGTTTCATTTGTAGCCGTATTTTTCGTATCTTTAGGTTCTTCTTCAACTATTATAGCATTATTTTTGCTTGGAATAATCAAAATTTGTCCAATACTCAAATTATTGGAACTCAAGTTATTAGATTTTTTTATCGCATCAACAGTTGTTTCAAAAATCCACGCAATAGCCGAAAGTGTATCGCCAGATTTTACCTTATATTTTTGTTTAGAAACATTGCTAGAACCACTATTTGTTGTATTGGAAGTAGCCGAAGTAGGTATTTTTATCTGCTGGCCTAGTGCCAAACTATTGGAACTCAAGTTATTTGTATTTTTGATGCTATCAACCGAAACGCCAAACTTTTGAGCGATTTTCCAAAGCGTATCGCCAGATTGCACCTTATAAAAAGTGAAATTTGATGCAGTAGTGCCAGACGAAGGAGAAGTTGTAGTTGTATTTGTTGTGGAGTTGTTGGAAGGAGGAGTGCTGGGCTGCGAAATTTTTCCTATCACAAGTTGCTGTCCTACATATAAACTATTGGAAGTCAAATTGTTGAGCTGTTTCAAATCATTCACACTTACGCCAAAGCTACTTGCTACCTTATATAAAGTATCGCCAGTTCTTACGATGTAAGTAATTTGATTAAAAGTTTCGGGTTTTTGTTCAGCAACCATTGCTCGATAATCTGGCACAAAAAGGTGCTGCCCCAATTTGAGTATATTATTTTTAAGTGCATTAATATGTATAATTTTTTCTACCGAAACATTGTATGTAGTAGCTAAACTATACAAAGTGTCGCCTTTTTTTATAATGTGAACCATGTCGTTATCTGCTTTTGTTTGGACAAAAATCAATAAGCAAATCATTGAAAATAACACTTTAAAAGTCAATATGTTAGTACAAATTAGCTTTTTTTTCATAAATGCTTGGCACTTAATTTGCTCTTCCCTCAAATATAAAAAAATTAATAGAAATAAGTATTTGTATGTCGCAAAACTTTTGTTTTTAAAAAACATAACTGGCAGATGCTTTAAATGTGAAGGTTTTTCGGAATTGTTCAGCACAAAAAAGCCTGATTTTTTATTTCAAAAGCCTATTGCTGAATAGTTACATGTTTTTTGAGGAAAAATGTGAATTTTTATAAAAAAACACCAAACCAAACAAATGCTTTATTTACTAAAAAAAAATCAGCAGTTTTTACTATCTTTGTCATCTTTTTAGTGGATACTACTTCATTGAAAAATATTTGCTTTCAAAATAGCAACATTCAAAGAAAGAGTACGTCATAAATGCCAACAACTATGTTTTTTAAACAGTCTTGACTTTTTTGGTTCGTTTTTTTTGTGAAGTAAAAAAATGAACAACAGCCGAAAAGCGGACTGCCTGAAAGACATAATGACAAAATTATAGAATGCTTTTTAAAACATACAAAATAAATTTTGTTACAGTAGTACATTGTAATTTAAGAAATCAGAGGTTTTAAATGCGTTTTTATTAAATGAGTAACATTTAATAAAAACGACAACTCTTGCCGTTGCTGTGTGTTATCACCAGCAACTAAAAACTAAATAAGGAGTTTTAAACCCATTTTTTTCGTAACAACTTGTTGGTGATAACACCAACAAGGGCGTGTCGTTCTTTTTTAGTATTTAGGTGGAAGGCACTTTAAATGTACTTTCATCTTGATTGTCATAACAATTATATGAAACAAACCTTGAAAACTTATATTACAGTGCAGTAGTTTCAAAGCGGTAATAGCTGAAACTGCCCATTTTTAGAAGCTAACGCACTCATTTTCAATGTGTTAGTTACCCAAACAAGCACTACAAATTGGTGTTTGCTACTTAAAATTTAAATAGCTTTTAGTCAAACAAGAAAACAAATTCCTCATTTATGGCTGCTAATATCTTGATAATCAATACATTAGCAACCCAAACGGGCTATATTTAAATAGTCTTTTACAAAAAAGCAGTCAAAAAAAAGATTTTCATTCATCTTGAACCTGTAAATTAATGTTAAATATAACTGATAAGGACATCTTAGAAAAATTCGCTAATCCAGCCACAAAAGAAGCAGCTTTTGGAATGCTAGTGGGCAAATATCAAGAAAAATTGTATTGGCATATTCGCCGTATTGTTATTGACCATGATGATGCCAACGATGTATGCCAAAATATGTTTATTAAGGTTTGGCGAAACCTTCACAAATTTAAGCAAAACTCCAAACTCTATACTTGGCTATATCGAATAGCAACCAACGAATCATTGACTTTCATAAACAAACGTAAGCGAAAATCAGCCGCACCGCTCCAAACGGAAGATTATGACTTGTCGGCTCAACTAAAAGCTGACCCATATTTTGATGGCGATGAAGTGCAAGTTTTGTTGCAAAATGCCATTGCTATCTTACCCGAAAAGCAAAGAATCGTATTTTTAATGAGATATTATGAAAATATGAAGTATGATGATATGTCAAAAGCTTTAGATACTTCTGTTGGAGCTTTGAAAGCTTCTTATCATCATGCCGTTAAGAAAATTCAAAAATACTTGAAAAGTCGTTAAACTATTAAGGAATCTTAACATCTAAAAAGGCGTATTATACTTATAAATTGCCATGAAAAACTTAAACAACATATTGCTTGAACTTCAAGAAATTGCACCATTTTTGGCACAATTTCCTATAAAAAAGCCTTTCAAAGTGCCAAAAAACTACTTTGAAACGGCTCAGGCTAGGCTTGTGCAAGACTGCCAAGAGTGGAATGAAGTTGCTCGAATGGCCCCAAATTTGCATAAAATAAGCAACATACGACCTTTTATTGTAGAAGAAAATTATTTTGCTGAGGCTGAAAAAGAATTGTTAGATAAGGCAAAAGATTGGGCTATTGATAGCGATTTGTCTTACGAACAAATCAGTTCAATTGCTGATAATGAGGTTTTTGCAGTTCCAACAGATTATTTTGCAAACTTACAAGCTAATATTTTAGATAAAGTTGCAGATGCTGATTTGGAAACTAGCGAAATAGACGCTATTTCAGAAGTGGCAAATTTTAGAGTTCCTAGCGATTATTTTGCGAACTTACAAGCTAATATTTTAGACAAAGTTGCAGATGCTGATTTGGAAACTAGCGAAATAGATGCTGTTTCAGAATCGACAAAACTTGCAGTTCCGACAGATTATTTTGCGAACTTGCAAGCTAATATTTTAGACAAAGTTACAGATGCTGATTTGGAAACTAGCGAAATAGACGCTATTTTAGAAGTGACAAATTTTGCAGTTCCGACGGATTATTTTGCGAACTTACAAGCTAATATTTTAGACAAAGTTGCAGATGCTGACTTAGAAATTAGCGAAATAGACGCTATTTCAGAAGCGACAAATTTTGGAGTTCCAACAGATTATTTTGCGAACTTACAAGCTAATATTTTAGACAAAGTTGCAGATGCTGACTTAGAAATTAGCGAAATAGACGCTATTTCAGAAGCGACAAATTTTGGAGTTCCAACAGATTATTTTGCAAACTTGCAAGCTAATATTTTAGACAAAGTTGCAGATGCTGACTTAGAAACAAGCGAAATAGACGCTATTTCAGAAGTGACAAATTTTGGAGTTCCGACAGATTATTTTGCGAACTTACAAGCTAATATTTTAGACAAAATTGCAGATGCTGATTTGGAAACTAGCGAAATAGATGCTATTTCAGAAGCGACAAAACTTGGAGTTCCAACAGATTATTTTGCGAACTTACAAGCTAATATTTTAGATAAAGTTGCAGATGCTGATTTGGAAACTAGCGAAATAGACGCTATTTCAGAAGTGGCAAATTTTAGAGTTCCTAGCGATTATTTTGCGAACTTACAAGCTAATATTTTAGACAAAGTTGCAGATGCTGATTTGGAAATGAGCGAAATAGATGCTGTTTCAGAAGTGACAAATTTTGAAGTTCCAGCAGATTATTTTGCGAACTTACAAGCTAATATTTTAGATAAAGTTGCAGATGCTGATTTAGAAACTAGCGAAATAGATGCTGTTTCAGAAGTGACAAATTTTGGAGTTCCGACAGATTATTTTGCGAACTTACAAGCTAATATTTTAGACAAAGTTGCAGATGCTGATTTGGAAATGAGCGAAATAGATGCTGTTTCAGAAGTGACAAATTTTGAAGTTCCAGCAGATTATTTTGCGAACTTACAAGCTAATATTTTAGATAAAGTTGCAGATGCTGATTTGGAAACTAGCGAAATAGATGCTATTTCAGAAGCGACAAATTTTGAAGTTCCAACAGATTATTTTGCAAATTTGCAAGCCGAAATACTAAACGAAATTAAACCTTCAACAGGGGGTAAGGTCTTACAAATGCAGCCAAACGCAGGGCGTAGCACTACACGCACACTTATTAGACGTGTATTATCTGCGGCAGCAATTTTGGCAGTATGTTTTGTCGGTTGGCAGTTGTTGCAACAACCAACATCACTTGATATAATGACCGTTGCAGAAGCCGAAAAAGAAGCTCAAAAGCTTTCTAATGAAGATTGGTTCAACTATATTAATCAAAACTTAGATGAATTTACAGATGTGTTGGCTTCGGCTGACCTCAATGTGAAAAGTTCAAATAAAGATTTGAATATTGAATTTAGCGAAGAGCTAGTTTCTGAATTTGGTTTAGGCGATTATATGACCGATTTAGCTGCCGATAATATCAATTTTGACAAAGCAACCAATGATTTGAATATCGACATCAACGATGAGATAATCAAAGAATTTGGCTTAGACGAACTCGATTTAGAAGATTTATTTTGACACATATAATTTCAATATATTATGAAAGCACTCATCAATAAAATACAGATAATAGCATTTATAGCAATTTTAGCTTGTTGTTTTTCATTTTCTGCTGAAGCACAGAGCAACAATGAGCGTATTAAGTCTATGCAAATCGCTATTATGACCGATAAGCTAGATTTGACAGCAAAAGAGTCGCAAGCTTTTTGGCCGATATACAACAACTATCAAAATGATTTGAAGTCAGTAAGAAAAGATATAGAAAATATGTCGAACTTATCGGCAGCAAAAAGATTGGAGACAAAGAAAAATTTGCAGCGAAAAAAATTGGATATACAAGGCGAATATGAAGAGAAATTCAAAAAAATTATGTCTATCGAAAAAGTAGCAAAAATTGACCAAGCCGAGCGAGAATTCAAAAAATGGTTGGTAGAGCAACTGAAACGACAATTGCCGTAAAAAAAGCTGGCTTTTGAAAATGGATAACTATAATTTTTTTTTCTAAAAATACTAAAAGTTTAGTTTCATACTGTTTGATTATTATAAAAAGTTCCAATACTTCTGGTATTTGGAACTTTTACTTTTTTTGGGAATTAATCTTATGTACTCAATCTCCGAACAATAAAGCGTTTGATGCCTTCGACAACATTGGTATAAGCTTCGTCCACATTTTGCCAATGTGAACCACTAATGGCTTTGCCTCCTTCTGGCAAACAAGGCAACTCACCAAACTCTGCTTCTTCCCAATCGCAGCTTCTCACAATAATTGGTACGATGGTTTTGTTGCCTCTTCGCAGACTTCTTGGACTCAAAGTACGCATCAGTTCTCTTTGATAAGCCAAATCATTTGCCGCCAAAAAATCGGAACTAACAAGCAATAAAACAATTTCTGCTTGTCTCAGCTTTTCAGTAGCAGTTTGCTTCAAATCTTGCATAGCTAAAACCTTCCCTTCGTGCCAAATAGAAATGTATTTTTTTTGCTCCATCAAAGCTAAATTTTTTATTAACGTTTCGCAAAAAGCACCATCTTCGGGGCTATATGCCACAAAAACAGGAATAGGCACAAGTGGTGTAGGCAAATCGTCATCTGCTTCTAAAAAGTCATATTTTTGCGTTAGTTGATTCGTAAATTCTATAATCTTTTGTTCAAAAAATTGAAATCGAAACACTTTTGCTAAAAATTCTTCTTTAAAATCACTCAAAACATATTGGCTACTTTGATGTACAAATGCTGCTGCACTAGCTTCGATATTGAGGCTATCGAAAAGTAGCGGCAAGTGCCATTGTTCAAAATCGAAGCCGAGAAAGAGATATTGTTTGCGGTCGTCAAATTCGCTCGTAATTTCGACAGGAATACGAGGCTCATTTTTTACCACACTAGCCACAAATTTCAATCTATCGCTCTCGGTAAGTACCAAAGAATCGGGATTTGAATAATGGCCATATAAGTTGTAAACGACAGGTTCTTCTTCGCTAAAATCTGGAATCTTTACATCTTTGTCTTCTCTTCTAAAATTGTAATAAAAAAAGCAAGATTTAAATTTTCCAACCTCTTGCATGGCTTTAAAAAACAAATCATCTGGCGTAGTGTTGATAACCAAACTGAAAGGCAAACGTGCTAAAGCTTTCAAAGTATCGGGAATTTGATGCGTATATCGTTTATAAAAAGCATATGCTTCATCGGCAGGGTCGGTTGGCACAACATTTTCGATATTTAAATATCTTTGAATAATATATTGTAAGTTTTGAGTCTGCTTTTTATTATAATCAATATTTTCTATATCAAGTTCTTCTGCCAAATACTGCGAAAAAAGCTGCACAAGCGGTTTGCCATCTATATGGCTTATCGCAGGGCCTAAAATCAGGACACAACGACCATTTTTGATGGCTTCTAATAGCTTTGTTTTTTGTTTTCCGTCCATAAAATGATGTATTTCTCTGATTTAAGTGTCAAACACTATTTAAATAAATGGTCGTTTTCTGCCAACACATTAAAAGTAATTATATTGATTTTCGCAAGTTGTAAAATAAATCCAAACAGCCTGTAAGAACTAAATGTACTTAGAATTATACGTTTTATACAATGTTTAGGTTTTATTATTGTCAATCTAATATCAAGAAATTTATTTCCTCTTAAAAAAAAACTTCTATTTCATCTGGAAAGTATGTATCTTTGTATGAAATCGCTTTTTTATTTCATAAAACATCTTTCATAACAACTTTACAGATGTTTTTTTGTTAAATAGATAGACAAATAAAATTAGTGATTTTTATTTTTATAATTATTCTCATTTCAACAAAAGGATTTTCTTGAGTTGCAAATAAGTGCTATTTTTCAAGACGCTAAGTGCCAACTACTCAAAAATTGGAGTTAAGGTATTTTTGGTTAAAAAAATAGTATTTTTAAACTTTTAATCAAAAAAGAGCGTTAAACTTTTGTTTATTCTAAAATGAGAATAGCCACCGCTTTTTTATAGAAAAAATACATTTTTAGTCAAATATTAAAAATAAATTGCCCACTTATGCAAGCTAACATACTCGTTTTTCAAGGTGTTAGCACATCAAACAGGCTATATTAATTAGTGTTTGACACTTAATATAAAAAATAAAAAAAAATGAGTACAACTTCTTTAGCTTTAGATTTAAATCTAAAATATGAAGTGAAAGATATTTCTTTGGCCGATTGGGGACGTAAAGAAATAGAACTTGCAGAAGCAGAAATGCCAGGTTTAATGGCTTTGCGTGAACAATATGGTGAGAGCAAACCATTGAAAGGTGCTCGCATTGCAGGTTGTTTGCACATGACTATCCAAACGGCAGTATTAATTGAAACGTTAGTAGAGCTTGGTGCGGAAGTACGTTGGTCTTCTTGCAATATTTTTTCTACACAAGACCATGCAGCATCAGCTATTGCGGCAGGTGGAACGCCTGTTTTTGCGTGGAAAGGCATGAACGAACAAGAATTTGATTGGTGTATTGAGCAAACTTTGTTTTTTGGCAGCACTGACCGCCCATTAAACATGATTTTGGACGATGGCGGAGACCTTACGAATATGGTTTTTGACCAATATCCAGAATTGGCAGCAAGCATCAAAGGACTTTCTGAAGAAACAACAACAGGCGTTCACCGTTTGTATGAGCGTATGAAAAATGGCACATTATTGATGCCAGCTATCAATGTGAATGACTCTGTAACAAAATCAAAATTTGATAACAAATATGGTTGTCGTGAGTCTTGTGTAGATGCTATTCGTCGTGCCACCGATATTATGATGGCTGGAAAAGTAGCAGTTGTAGCTGGTTATGGCGATGTAGGAAAAGGTTCGGCAGCTTCTTTGCGTGGTGCTGGAGCAAGAGTTATCGTTACAGAAATCGACCCAATTTGTGCTTTACAAGCAGCTATGGACGGTTTTGAAGTGAAAAAAATGGTTGATGCCGTAAAACGTGCCGATATTGTAGTGACAGCAACAGGAAACTACAACATTCTTTCGGAAGTGCATTTTCGTTCTATGAAAGACAAAGTTATCGTTTGCAACATTGGTCACTTCGACAATGAGATTGATATGGCTTGGCTAAATAGTGCTTATGGCAATACGAAAGTAGAAATCAAACCACAGGTAGATAAATATACTATCGAAGGAAAAGATGTTGTGATACTTGCCGAAGGCCGTTTAGTGAATTTGGGTTGTGCCACAGGACACCCTTCTTTCGTGATGAGCAACTCATTCACAAATCAAGTTTTGGCACAGTTAGAGCTTTGGAACAATACTGACAAGTATGAAAATAAAGTATATGTTTTGCCAAAACACTTAGATGAGCAAGTAGCACGTTTGCACTTAGCAAAAATCGGTGTTGAGCTTGATGTACTTAGCGAAAAACAAGCCAAATATATTGGTGTAGAAGTAGCAGGGCCATACAAGCCAGAATATTACAGATACTAGACTAAATTCTTTGTATCATAACACAAAAAAACCTTATGGAATTGAATATTCTATAAGGTTTTTTTGCATTAGCCTCTATGCTCGAAAAAAATATTTTACGAACATTTATGCTGCACTTTCAAAGCATTTATTTTTTCGAGCAGCCATTGTTTGTCGCTGATATAAGCTGCTTTTTCCATACTTTCCACCAACTTATGTAAATCCAAACACATGTTTTTCTTTCTTACCTTATCTCTAAGCTTACACAATTTTAACAAGTAGTTATTGAAGTTTTTATAAGCGTTTTTTCTATTTTTTGACAAATTTAGCTTGTTATTTGTCAGTTGTTTCCTAAATGTATCTGACAAAAACACCAAAAGTTCGCTATTTTCTGTTTCATAATAGGTTTTGAGCAATAACACACGACAATCTATCTGATAAAAATAATTGATATATTCAATGTCACGCAAAGCTTCTATTACTTTTTCATAAGCATGTTCTTGGAAATGAAGCAAAGCCATATTAAACTTATAACAATCTTTTTGCAGACTTGGTAACACTTCTTTTCTATTTGTTACTACAAATTTTTTTGTCCATGCTAGTTCTTTTAATTTAATACCTATCGTAACAATGTTTTTAATATAATTGATAGTTATGTATTTTTGATTGCTATTTTCTGCTTGTTCATACAACAATTTTTCGCTGATTAGATACTTATACAAGTCAAACATTTCACGATAATAATCGATATTTCCATTTATTATTTTTCCATTACAATAGTTGAGTGCTAAGGTATAAATAAAAAGTGCTTCATCTTTTGGCAGATAACTTGTCGGCAATATTTGAGCATCTTTTTTGGCTAACAAAAATTTCAATTGCTGAAAATGTGAAACATCAGCAGGGTATTTTAGCATTAAAAAAGCAGTATGATAAAGCTTTATACTTGGAATATCATGGAGTTTTCGGCTTTCTACCTCATTTGTTATGTTTTCGATTAAAGCTGTTGAAGTATTTAATTGGCGAAATTGCGAACTGTTTAACATTGCACAACAATGCTTTAAGTTGGTAAAAGTAACATAAGTTTCAAAAGCACTTGCTATATCTTGCAAATCCACATTGATTTTTTCTTTTGGGTAATCTATCGTAAAATTGTATAAACATTCTAAAGTCAAATATTTATTGTAAAAATAAGTAGCATTTTGCAATTTATGTTTCGCATCTTCTTTTTTCCATCTCTTAAAGTTAACTATCCATATTTTGGGCAAATCTTTTTCTTGCAATGTATTAAAAATAGCAGGCCAATATGATACATTACCTTTTTTTTCTTGCACATATTTCAAATGCCAAAAATCATAAATAGTATTTAAAAATTGTGTCATTAAATTGCCTAAATTCGAAGCACCTTTTTCACCCTTTGAAAACAATTTACGCATTAAGATTGATTTCTCTAAACTGAGAGCATCCAAGTTAAATTTTTCTGCTTTGAGTAAATTAAAAAAAATAATAAGCTTTTCATTTTTGTTTAAAATAGGCGATAACAAATACTCTTCTAGTTGTTGCCATTCTTTTATTGAAAAAGTTTTTAGACATAAAAATAAGCGACTCTGCTGCATAACGATTGAATAATTTTGTTTTTTAGTAAGAGAATGAAAAGTAACTTCTTGATAATTAGAGAATTATGTATATCATTTTGTTTTTAAACAAATAAAAGCAATTTAAAAACCGTCTTTTTTTTTCCATGATTTTTATATTTAAATATTGTAGTTTTATAACATTAAGTAGTCGGACAGATTTATTCAACAAATTGTGAAAACTAACACACTAAATATCAATACGTTAGCTCAAATCGGCCGTTTATTAAATAGTGCTTGGCACTTAAAAAACGAAACACAAATATGTTATAATTTCATAGAGTAGATTTGCAATAAAAACACTTGACATTAATGATTAAATGTTAATCACTAATTAATATAGCCCATTTGGACTGCCAATACATTGAAAATCAAGGTGATAGCTTCCACAAATAAGCAATTTATTTTTCTTATTTGACTAAGAAAATGCCATCGTAAAAACAAATTAAAAAATATGAAAAATAAATGCTACATCTCATGGATATTTTTAGGTTTGATGCTTTTTGTCTTTGCGTTAGAACAAGAGACTCTTGCAAAAACTGTAACACAAAGACACAAAATAATAAAAAAAGGGCAAGTTTGGCATATTTTTGAGCAAGAAAATGAAGTGATTGACTTAGAAACTTTTTTGACTTCTCCTCCAAAAAAAACATTGAAGTTAGAAACAAATGATAATTTAAAATTTTTAAAGAAACAAAAAGATAATTTAGGTTGTGAACACGCTGTTTTCCAACAATATTATAAAGATGTTGTAGTGGAGGCAGCTATTTTGAAAGTGCATGAGTGCCAAAAACAAGCTTTGAAAGCAAATGGCAATCTTGCAATAAATTTGGAACTAAACACAGCAGCAAATGTCAGTGAAACAGAGGCTCTAAACTTTGCTTTGCGAAATATTGATGCCGAAAAATACGCTTGGCAAAATGAAGCTTTTGAAAAACAGGTGCGAGAAACCAAAAAAGATAATGAAGCTACTTTTTATCCAAAGGGAAACCTTGTTGTGCTTTCTGACCAATTATTTCCAATGTTAGGCACATCTCATTTGGCTTACAAATTTGAAATTTATGCCGAAAAACCTCTAAAATATAAATCTGTTTATATAGATGCTCATACAGGCGACTTTTTGCTTGATTTTGACTTGCTACACAATTACGAAATTGAGTTGAGTGGTGCGGCTCAATACTCTTGTGAGGAAGCGGTATTTTTCACAGCAGATTATGACGAATATAATGAAGCATATTGCTTGAAAAATGATAATACAATTATTTATGATGCACAAAATGCTGATAATTCGAGCGATATGTATATATGCAATGACAATGTATTGTTTGAAGATTCAGCAGCCGTTGCAATACTTTGGGCAAGCGAACAAAGTTTAGCTTATTTTAAGACTGAACATAATCATGAAAATATTGGCGAAACAGGGCAAGCTCTAACACATTGGCTACATTATGAGGAAGGATTTAACAATGCTTTTTGGAATGGCAATTGGTTTGTGTATGGCGATGGTGATGGCATTAATTATGATGCTTTTGTCTCTTTGGATATCGTAGCACATGAAATGACGCACGCCTTGATTGACCATACAGCCAACTTGATTTATGCTTACGAAGCGGGAGCTTTAAACGAATCTTTTAGCGATATTTTTGCTATTCTCATTCAACATTTTGCAGAACCCACTTGTGCCGATTGGATTATTGGCGAAGATATTGTGAAACAAGCAGGAAAAAATGGTTTGCGAAATTTGGCCAATCCCAAAGATGAAACCATGATAAATAGACAGCCTAACACTTACAAAGGTGAATTTTGGCATTATGAGGCTACCGATAATGGTGGTGTGCATACAAATAGCGGCGTTTTGAGCTTTTGGTTTTACCTGTTGGTAGAAGGTGGAAGTGGTATCAATGACTTGCAAAATGCTTATGTGGTCGATAGCGTTGGTTGGGAAACTGCTGCTGCTATTGTTTATCAAACCTTAACAAGCTATTTAACACCCACTTCGCAATATCTCGATGCTAGAAATGCGACTATCGAAGCAACTATTGATTTGTTTGGTGAAGCTTCGGAAGAATTGACAGCAGTTTTAGATGCTTGGAAAGCTGTTGGTTTAGCGGCTGATATGACGAGCGATAAAAGTTTGACTTTTACAAACTTTAATAACAATATTTCTTTGGCAGCTAATAGTTTTGTTGATATTACTTGGCAAACTACGGGTTTTATCAATAACGTAACATTAGAGTTATCTACTGACAATGGCAATATATGGTATAGCATCGCTCAAAATGTTAGCAATACTGGTCTTTTTGCATGGCAAGTTCCAAATGTAGCAACTGATTTGGCAAGATTGCGAATTTCTGATAATACTGATATTAACATCTTTGACCTAAGTGATGCTAGTTTTCAAATCGAAACATGCCCTGTTATTAGCTCTTTTTTGCCCAACAACAACATAATATGTCAGGGTGAAATGGTCAGTTTTACTAATGTTTCTGCTAATGCTCACACTTTTCGGTGGTTGCTCAATAATATAGAAATTAGTCAAAGCCAAGATTTTACTTATACTTTTCCAGAAAGCGGCAGCTATGAAATCAAGCTAAAAGCAAAAGATACGATACGCAATTGTGTCAATAGCTATACTGAGCTTATTGAAATAGAGGCCAACATAGAAAGCCAATTTACTTATACCATTGATGGTTTGGAATTGGATGCTTTTATAAGTAGCGATACCCTAAATGCCATTAGTTACGATTGGCAATTTGAAAACTCCTTTTTTGAAAATGTCCCCACATTTACATATGTTTTTGATAATGCTGGTATTTATGACCTTTGCTTAAATGTGCAAAGTAGTTGTAATGCCAGCACCATTTGCCAAAATATTACTGTTTTGACTCCTGCTATTTGCGAAGGCGATGAAACTTGGCGGTATTATATCAGTGGAAAACAAATCAATGACATGGCTGAGGCTAATGAGGATTTCTGGATAGCTAGTGATGGTGGCTTGAGTGTTTTACACAAAATTGACTGGTCTGTGAATACCTATACAAGCTTTAGTTCTGGCTTAACAGACAATCAAGTAAATACAGTAGCAGTTGCTCCTAATAATGCTAAATGGGTTGGTACACAAAATGGCGGCTTATTAGAATTTAAAAATGGTTCTTGGGATTCGTACACAACAGAAAATTCGAGCTTGCCTAGCCAAACTGTCTATGATATAAAAATTGATGCCGATGGTGCAAAATGGGTAGCCACATCCAACGGTTTGCTGCGAATAAATGGTGGAATATGGCGAGTTTTCAATAATTCTAACAGTTTTTTGCCATCCAATAGTATCAGATGTTTAGAGATAAAAGCAAATGGCGATATGTGGATTGGTACAGATAATGGTTTATGTTTTTATGATAAAGAAAGCAAAAGTCATATAATTTATACAAATGAAGATAGTGATTTGCAGAGCAATGATATTCAAACTTTAGCTATTGATAATCAAAATATCGTTTGGATAGCATATAAAGAAGGTGGCCTAGATAGTATAGAAGAAGATATTGTTACAAACCATAATGATAATTTACCAAATGAAAATGTACAAGACATTATTGTTGATGCCGAAAATGTGAAATGGATAGCAACAAAAAATGGCTTAGTACAGTTTGACAATGAAAGCTGGACAGTTTTTGATAGCGAAAATTCAGATTTCAACGACAATACTATAAATGCTTTAATGTTGGCCAACAATGGTTCAAAGTGGATAGGTACTGCAAATGGTGCGTATAGATATATGGAGGAAACATGGCAATATTTTGAGCCGACAACAGCCGTTTTGCCACACAACGAAACTACCGATATTGCGATTGACAACAATCAAAATATTTGGGTCACAACAGTAGCTGGATTAGTAAAGTATAATCAGGATGAGTGGCGTATTTATAATCAAGAAACTGAATCAAATACAGCAAGTCGGCAGCACTTTACAAGCATAGCTATTGACGAAAATAATGTGAAATGGATAGGTAGTTTTGATGAAGGATTGTTTCGTTTGGAAAATGAAGTAATGGAAAACTTCTCGGTAGAAAATAGTGATTTAACAAATAATAAAATTTATCAAGTTGAGGCAGAAGGTACTGATATTTGGCTAACGCAAAATGATAAACTCGTGCGTTTTGATGGCATAAGTTTTTCAAATTTTGATTTTGAAATGGCTGTTGAACCTACTGCTTTAGTCATAGATAGTGTTAATCATCACATTTGGATAGGTACAGAAAATAGTGGCATAATGTTATGTGAATATCTCAATAGCACTTCATGCTATACTATAAATAATGCGTTATTGGTTGATAATCAAATAATTAGCTTACTTATACATGATTCCAAATTGCTTGCAGCTACGCAAAATGGACTTATTGTTTATGAAAATGGAATGTGGAATAATTTTGCTAATGATAATAATTTATTCAATAATGATGTCATACATCTTTTGGCAAAAGATGCTCAAGAACGATTGATAACCATCAGCAATAATCATATTTATTTACAAAAAAATGATAGCTGGAAAGCTTATGATATTCCGCAAAGGGTATCATTTTGCCAAAACTTATCGGCTGTTATTGATGAAAATTTAAACGTATGGTTAGCTACTAATCAAGGCGTTTCTACACAATTTCGTTCTGATGAAGCAACTGCTTTTTTCGAAACTTCAAGCATAGAAAATTGTGAAAACTATACTGTTGAATGTATCAATAAATCTGTTGGAACAAATAGTTATAAATGGTTGATAAACGGTGCGTTCATGTCTGAAGATGGCGATTTTATTCACGAATTTGAAGCAGCAGGAACTTATAAAATTAGCCTTATTGCTACGAATGATAGCGACTGCGAAGATGTGTTTAGCCAAGAAATAAAAATATATAGCAATGCAAATAATGTATATCTGCCAGAGCAAATAGCGGTTTGTATAGAAGACGAAAACCCTATTATTGAAGCCAATGCCAAAGATATGATAAGCTACGAGTGGCGAAGAAATGGCGAACTGTTAAGTACCGAATATTTTTGTGAGGCTACACAACAAGGCAATTACGAACTTTATATAACAGATAACTGTGGCAATGACAAGAGCTTAGAAACACATATTTATATTGATAATGACTGTGTGTGGCCTGGCGACCTCAACCATGACAAAATTGTTAATCACTACGATTTGTTAGCATTGGCGTTAAGCATTGGACAAGCTGGCCAAAAACGCCCAGATGCGACTACCAACTGGCAAGGACAACCTTCTTTTGATTGGGGTGTAATTGCGGCTAATATGAGCGATTTGAAACATATAGATGCTAATGGTAATGGAATTATTGATTTGGACGATATTCAAATTGTTGATTTTCATTATGGAAAAACGCATAATAATCAAAGCATCAATATACCGCCAGATTTGTCAAGTGACATTGATTTTCGTGCTACTTTGTTTAGCCCACCTACTGCTACAAACAACAAAACGATGGAAGTGGATTTGAAAGTAATTCATAAGCAAAGCGTTCCAATACATGCTTATGGTATTGCTTTCGATATAGAATATGCCTTGCCAGCAGGTTTAAATATGCAAAATATTGAATTGGACTTTAGCACTTCATGGCTCAATACAAGTGGTAGTAATGTGCAAACGATTTATAAGCATTTTCCAGAAATGAACAAAATAGAAGTCGTCATAACAAGAACAGACCATCAAAATACGAGCAGCTCGGGTATTATCGCAAAGTTGCGTGCTGAAGTTGATGTTGTGCCGAGTGGCACTTCTGCTTTGATGATTTTAAATATCAATAATGTTTTGTTTATAAATAATGAAGGATTGCCAATTCCGATTGCTACAAGTCAAAATACGCTAAATATTTTGCCAGAAGATGAAAATGGCAAATATGAACTGCCAACAGATTTTGAGCCTATAACAATTTATCCAAACCCTACGAATAATGCAGTCACATTGAGTTTTTCAGATATTATGCTAGATGAAAAAACAAATATAGAAGCAAAATTATACGATATGCAAGGCAAACAGTTTGTGCCAAGACTTATAGCACAAAGCCGAAATGAAATGCAACTGAATGTAGCTGATATACCTATTGGCGTTTATCAATTCATTTTGTCCAACGAAAAAGAGCGATTACATACTTCTAAACTCATGATTTACCGCTAGAGAAAACCGTTTTAAAATATTGCAGCTTATAATTATACTAGCTGCAATATTTTGTTTTTCTATTTTGATAAATATATGATTTTTTCAAATTAAAAATTGAGAAAAGTTATGAACAGTAAAAATTATATTATTTTATTTATTCTTTTTTTTATAAATATAAATGACATCAAGCCAGAAAACATCACATCAAGAGTCTATAACATTTTTCAAACAAACTGTACCAACTCTGGCTGTCACAATAATATAGACATAGCAGGTAACCTCGATTTGCAAGGAAATGGAGAAAATGCTGACTTGGAAGTTTACAACAACTTGTATAAAAAAGTACCTTACAATGTTATTTCACAACTCAAAAATGACTATCTCGTCTATCCATCAAAGCCTTATCAAAGCATTGTTTTTACTTATATTGCAAGTCAAAATAACGCAAACATTAGGTTGAACCCACTTGAAGATCCTTATTTTATACATCGCAACTTAGAAATATCAGATTTAGACCAAGAAATGATACGGCAATGGATTTTGAATGGTGCAAAACCACACGATACAGAAGTAGATGTCGAATTGGTAGAAGATTTTTATGATGGGCAAGGAATATGGAATATTGACCAACAAAACCCACCATTACCGCCAGATATACAAGATGGTTTTCAAATTCGTATTGGCCCTATTTTTATGAAACCGTCCGATATTGCGGCTGGAAATCTATCCGACAATGTTTATACTATAAAACATGATTTGCTCAACGATTCACCACTAGAAATGAAGCAGATATCAGCTATTATAGGCACTAATCATCACTTTTCTTGTTATAAATATTTGAATAATGATGTGGGAAATCAACAAGATTATGGCTTACATACTGATGGAGCAAGTCAAAACACAAAATTGTTATTTATTTTTCCACAAACCGACGATTATATTTTGCCACAAGGAACGGCTATGCGTTGGGAAGAAAATAGCTCTTTTGATTTTCAAATACATATCGCCAACTATTCCGAAGATTTTATTTTAGCACAAGATGTATATATTAATGTTTATACACAACAATTGGGAACGGCTGCCCAAGAAATGAAGTTTAAAAATTGGGGGAAAACAGTGCTTAATATTCCGCCAAATACAACCTCTTTTGAAGAGGAAATTGAAATGTTTATAGAAAACCCAACAATAGAACACATTTATATTTGGCTTTTGGGGAGTCATACGCATCTTCATGGGCTTGATTTCGATATTTGGCTACGAAATATTGATGGCTCAAAAGGTGAACATGTCTATGATGCTTCACATTACAATGGTATTCCTACTTGCGAATTTATTGGCTATAATTATGAAACACCTCCCAATAGAATTTTCAATTTTCCTTTTCTAAAACTCAACATGCAAGAAGGATTGATTAGTCGTGCAACATATTTTAATGAGACTGATGAAACAATTGTTTTTGGAACAACTGCTTCGATAGAAGAGATGTTTGGTACAGGCATTTTTTATGTGACAGATACCGCTGGCGTAAGTTTCAATGAAGGTTCAATTTGTTATGCAGATGAAATTAATAGCATTAATGTTGTTGAAAAAGCCGAAAAGTTGAGTTTAAACATTTTTCCAAACCCTATAAAGCAAATTGCTCAACTAAATATTGCTAGTTATTTTGCAGGAAACATTATAGGTACTTTATATGATTTTAATGGACGAGTGGTTCGTCAGGTAAAACATTTTGTTCCATCAAACAATCAGATTCGTAGTTTTATTTTCGAAAAAGAAAACCTACAAAATGGCATTTATTTTTATGAAATTCAAGACCAAAAAGGCAATCGAAAAGTAAAACGATTGGTCATTAGCGAATGAGTTTAGAAACAAATATAGCTGCTTTGTTGTCTTTTTGCTAAATAATAACTTCAACTTTTCTTGCTAACTATTTGTTAAGTAGTCGTTCAGAAGTTTTTGGATATTTCAGAACAAAATAACGCCTTGATTATCAATGCGTTAGCCACTAAACGAATGCTTTATTAAACAGTATTTGGTATTTAAAATTTTTGCCCACTTTGAAGTATAAGTTCAAAGTGGGCAAAAATAATACACGCTTATTTTTTTTAACTACAACCCAAATCGACTTGCGACTGCATATCATTCATCGGAAAACAATTGCCAGAAGGCAAACTTTCAGGAATGTATCGTTCCAAATTAGGGTCATAAAGTCCATTTTCTATAAAATCTGCAATAAAATCTATTTCCTTATCGCTCAAATATAATGGATGAAAAGCAGAAGACAACTTAGCATTTGGCACATTAGGATTTTCTGGCGTAGCCTCATTCTTATAGCTAATCACGTCTTTTATTGTTCTAAAAGAAGCACCATGTCCATAGAACGGCGAATCTTTAAGATTGTAAAGTTGAGGCACTTTAAATTTATACATATCTGACAACCTTCCTGTAAAACCACCACGGCCTTTATGAGCTGCATCTTCTTCATTTACAAAAAAAGCATCATTATAATCATTTTGGTGCAAATCTTTCATACCTAAAGCATGGAAATCCATAGAACTCAATGCAGGGCCTGTATGACAATTATTACATTTTCCTTTGCTAAAAAATAAAATAGCTCCCATTTTTTGAGAGTCTGTCATAGCATCTTCCTCGCCATTCAACCAATTTTGAAAAGGAGCTTCATTAGGAAATAAAGTACGTTCATAAGCCGCAATAGCCAAACCAGCCGTTTCTACTGTGATGCGATCTTCCTCCGAAAAATCTGAAAAAGCATCGGCAAACAGATTTGTATATATAGGATTCGTATTGAGCAAGCTGCTATCAACTTGCAAACGATGAACGCCCAAACCTGCAATGGCTTGAGTTTCAACTCCTTCATATCCAAGATGATTGACTGCTTTTGGTGTGTCAGCCGTCCAAGCATCTTCTGTACCGATATTTGGGCCTAAAGCTCCAAACTGTCCATTCCATAACATACTTGTTTGAAATGCAACATTCAAGGCAGAAGGTGTGCGTATAGGTTGTACATCAATATCTTCATTCGTATAATCGTTATGCATACTTCGCCCTTCTCCTGTTTCGCCAAAACCTATGCCTCCTTCGCCAATGCCTTGTGGCAAGCAAGCCTGAAAGCCTCCCTGTGCATGATGACAGCTTGAGCAAGAAAATGTACCATTGCTAGCAGCATTAACGGCATTTATAGAAATAGCTGTTTCGTGAAACAATAAACGTCCTAAATCAACCTTTTCGCTCGTGAGAGGATTTTTCAAATCTTGCGGAATATTCGCAAAATTGTTAGATAAAGGAAGTCTAAATTGTTGGATTCCTTGTCCATCAGAAGCTGCTATCAAGGCATCAGTTAAAGCATCATCTAATGGATTTTGCTCATTAGTAGTAGTATTACAAGCAGCAAAAAAAATAGATGTAGATAAAAATAGTATTATCCGAAAATTCATTGTATTCATATAAGATGTTAGTTTTATAAGGAAAAAAATGATTAAATATTAAATGCTTATAGTAATTAACACAAATGTATTGTTTATCGAAAGTATTTAGCATTTAATTGGCTTTACACCAAATTATTCAATAGAACTATTAACAGATATGATGCCATTTTTTTTTAATAGTCTGAAATTTGGCAAAATAAAGCGTAAAAAAACATTAATTTGAGTTGTTATTTTTTGTTAAAAAAACAATAAGTTGAAATAGATATTTTGTTGAAAAAAAGCGTATGAGTTCTTTTTTAATCAAAAAAACAGAACTTTGCAAAAATAAATAATACTTGCCATTTAGAACCTATCTAGCCTGAACAACAAAGCTACTTTTTTATAAAAATACGAATTGCTCAGATTAAGTATATATACTATACTGTAAACTAAGCGATTTTATTTAAAAAAAATATTTGATAATAAAAAAGAAAAATGCGTTTAATTTAATGTCTTAATTCCTGAAAATATGTTATGCTTTTGTTTGGCAAAAGTAACAACAATAATGGACAATAAAAAGTAAAAACTAGATACTAAGTTTTTTTTTACAATAAAAAAAAGTTGAAAGATAAAGTAAAAAAGACACTTTTCAGTTAAAGTGACTGATGCCAAATAGTGATGAAAAATAATCAGTTTCATGTTCATGCTTTGATAAAATGTGTACACCTAAAGAACTTAATCCGTCACAAGTTATATTAGTATAGCATCATTTTTGTAGTAAGATATTGTACTATCAAAATCTAAGAAATTTGTAACCATTTTTTTACAAAAAACAAGAGTTCATGTATCTTTATGTAAAGTCAATCATTTAAGCAAAAATATTAATGTGTTAATTTTCATTATAAACTTTGCCTAGTTACCTACTAATTAGATGAAATACTTTATTTTTTGTTACTATTCTTGATGATTTCGACCAGATAAAATACTTGTTCAATAAACACCTTATACATGTTGTTTTCGCAATCTAATCATTATTATACGATTCAATATTTACTTGCACTAAGTATCATAGCTATTTTAGCTATTTCTACTTATGTAATAATATTTTATCACATACAAAAAGAAACGGACATTATGCCGACTTTGAAGATGAGTAGTGAACAAAAAACACTCTCACAACAAATAGCATATTGGAGCTTGGAAATGGTGTTGGCTGAGGAAAAGAGCGAGAAAGAACGTTGGAAAGACACACTTCTAGTCAGTATGCGACAGTTGAACTCCAACTATCGAAAGCTAACGCAAGATGCTAATGAAATGTCGAAAAACTTGATTCAAGACGACAAAATATTGCAGATGTATAGAAGCCCACCGCTTGACATCGACATCAATTTTCAGGGTTTTTTATATGCTATTTTGTCGTTGCTCAACACACCACCACAAGAAGAAGTAACTCTAGAAAATAAAGACCTGAAAATCATACAAGAGCTGGCAGCAGGCAAACTGTGGCGTGGTTTTGATGAAGTTCTGAAAGAGTATAATCAGATTAGTAGCCAACGAATCGAACATGTTCAAAACATGGAATTGCTGGTTTTAATTGTTATACTATTAGTGCTATTTTTGGAAGGTTTGCTTATTTTTCAACCTATGGTCAGAACAATTGCCCAAGAAAAGCAAAACCTATTGCACTCTCAGCGGCTAATTAATTCGGTGATGAATACCGTAGCAGAAGGCATCGTAACACTCAATGATAAGCATGAAATTATTATGTCTAATCAAGAAATTAATAGATATTGGAACTATTCTTTGCAAGAATTGTATAAAAAGCCTTTTGTTGAGCTATTAAATTTGGATAAAACGCCTTTGCTTGAACAGAAATATCAACAAAAAGGTATTAATGATTGGATTGGAAAAGACATTGAGTTGATAGGAAGCAAGAAAGATGGAACAACATTTCCGCTCGAACTCCAGGTAAGTTCTACTACACTCGATGGCGAAACTTTTTTTACGGCAGCTATCAAGGATATAAGCGAAAGAAAAAAAATAGAATTAGCCTTATTAGAATCAAAAAATCATTTGGAAGAAAGAGTTCGCAACAGAACGGCAGAACTTAAAAGCTTAAACAAGAATTTGGAACATCAAATTCAAGAGCGAAAAGCCATTGAAATGCAACTTGCAAAACGTGCTGAAGAACTTACTCAATCAAATAGCGACCTCAAACAATTTGCATACATTGCTTCGCACGACCTCAAAGAACCCTTGCGAATGATTACGGGATATGTCCAACTTTTGCAACGCAAATATCAGAATAAACTCGATGATACAGCCAACGAATATATAGCATATGCCGTAGAAGGCTCAGAACGCTCTAACAAGTTGCTAGATGACTTGTTGCAATATTCAAATATCAGCAATAAAGATGAGCTAGAAAATGTCGATACGCAAAAAATAATAGATGTAGTACAAAAAAATCTGGACTTTCATATTAAGCAACAAAATGCAATAATAAGATGTAATGATTTGCCAAAAGTACAAGCCAATAGTACTCAACTATTGCATGTTTTTCAAAATCTTATTGCCAATGCTTTAAAATTTAATAAGAGCAAAATACCAATTGTGGAAGTAAGAGCCGAAGAGCAGGAGCAAGAATATTTGTTTTTCATAAAAGACAATGGCATTGGTATAGAAGAGCAGTATAAAGAAAAAATATTTCTTATCTTTCAGCGACTACATTCAAGAGCTGCTTATGATGGAACAGGAGTAGGCTTGGCAGTTTGCAAAAAAATAATAGAGCGTCATGGCGGAAAAATTGATTTTTGCTCAAAATATGGAGAAGGCACTACTTTCTTTTTTAGCTTGCCTAAGAAAAAAACAATTTCAACTATTTAGGTATAGAGTTTTGTTTTTCCTTTTATACTGTTCGTTATAAAAAAAACGTTTTTTAATAAATTTAATCAAACAAAAGTAATAAATTGCTCATTTTTGGAAGCTAATACCTTGATTATCAATGTGTTAGCTTCCAAAAATGGGCTATATTAATTAGTGCTTGGCACTTAATTCTTATTTCAAATGTTTGTTGAAAAGTTTAGAAACTACAATTTTAAGTTGGCACTTATAAAAATTAATATAAAATTAAGTTTAAAATTTTGTAGTTTATGGACTAAAACCTTACCTTAACGCTAGATAATTACTTTATGAAAAAAAATATGTATTTTGTGTTTCTTATGCTTGCTTTGTCGTGTTTGCCCACATTTATGTTGAAAGCACAACGAAACATTGTTAAAGTTAATATCGCAAGTATTTTTAGTGGACAATATGGTGGTGCTTATGAACTTGCCATATCTCCCAAAGTCAGTATGATGCTGTCGGCTCACGCCATTTCAAAAAAACAACAAGAAGAATTTGGAACAGCACTAACCAGCGAAAAAGGATATAATATTGTTCCAGAATTTCGGTACTATTTAACGAATAAGAAACAAAATGCTCCACAAGGCCTATTTATTGGGGCAAATGTACGATACGAAAAAACAGAAGTGAATGTGACAGGCTTCGATACCGATAGCCTCAACACTTCGGGGCAAATCACTAATTTGGGCTATGGTTTGAGCATTGGCCAACAATGGATTTTTGGAAAAAGAATAGCCCTAGAAGTCGTTTTTAATCCCTATTTGAATACTGCTTCTATTACAGGAAAGCTCGCACAACAAAGCAGTATTTTTTATGAGCCTAAAGAAGGCTTGCAAACCAATACCATTATAGTTGCTTTTGGCATTGCTTTTTGATAATTTTTATTTTTTTTAGAAAAATATCATTTCTAAAAGTAGGTCTATCTCAAAAAGTAAAACATCACTCGTATAAATTCAAAATTTATTTTTTATGCTAAAAATTGATATACATACACATATCATACCCAAAAACGTACCTCGATTTGCCAATTTTTTTGGTTATGATGGCTTTTTACACCTCGAACATCACAAGCCGTGTTGTGCCAAAATGATGATAGGCGACAAGTTTTTTCGAGAAATAGAAGACAACTGCTGGAGTCCAGAAAAACGAATGTCAGACTGCAATCATCATCATGTAGATGTGCAAGTGCTGTCGCCTATTCCTGTGATGTTCAACTATTGGGCAAAGCCAAAACACACGTTAGAGATAGCTCGTTTTCAAAACGACTATATCGCACAAGTAGTACACGATTATCCCAAACGCTTTGTTGGTTTAGGCACTTTGCCTATGCAATCGCCTAAGCTCGCCATCAAAGAAATGGAACGTTGTATAAAAAAACTTGGTTTGGCTGGTGTAGAAATTGCAACACATATCAATGATTGGAACTTGAGTGATGAAGCACTTTTTCCATTTTTTCAGGCTGCCGAAGAACTTGGTGCTGCCATTTTCGTACATCCGTGGGATATGATGGGCAAAGACCGTATGGCAAAATATTGGCTACCATGGCTAGTAGGAATGCCTGCCGAAACATCTTTGGCTATCTGTTCGCTTATTTTTGGTGGCGTTTTCGAGCGACTGCCCAACTTGAGAGTAGCTTTTGCACATGGTGGAGGCTCGTTTCCAGCCACTATCGGCCGAATTGAACATGGTTTCAATGTGCGACCAGATTTATGTGCGATAGACAACAATATTAATCCTCGTGATTATCTTGGCAAATTTTATTTCGACTCACTCGTTCACGACCCAAAAATGTTAGACCATATCGTCAATCTAATAGGAGCAAATCGTGTCGCACTTGGCACAGATTATCCTTTTCCATTGGGCGAACTACAACCAGGCCAGCTTATCGAAAGCATGCCTTATACTGACAAAATAAAAGAACGACTTTTGAGTGGTTCGGCTCTTGAATGGCTAGGTTTAGATAAAAAACAGTTTATTTAAAAATAAATGCAAAAAAGATTCGTATTTATTTCAAATGAAAAGTAACTTATTTTTTTCATATTTAAAAAGCTTAAAATCAAACAATTAGCAATAATAATGTCTTGTTGAAAAAGGAGTTTCGATATTAAAACAATATCGAAACTCCTTTTTTTTTATAAAAAACGAAAAAAAGATAGATTTTTTTTAAGGAAAAAAAGCTTTTTACGACTCTTATTTTTTGAAAGCAGCCTAGAATACTTCATCTTATTTTTTCTATTCAAAAAAATATAACTGTTTAATAATAGGACAATTTGATGTTCATACTTTTAAAATCAACATTTTAACTTCTACAAAAAGTAGAATATCTTCAACTATGTATTAAAAACTCTTGATTAGTAATCTATGTAAAAAGGGGTTTTATGACATTTTTATTAGTGTCAAAATTCCTTTTTTTAAAACGACTAACAATCTCCAATCTATCAACAAACAAAAGACTAATGAGTAGTTAATGAAAATAAGAAAAAGTAGCAAGAGCTTTCTTTTAGCTTGATGACTATTTTTTCAAGTTGAAAAAATCCCCTTCTAACTTTCATTTATGTAATTTGGAATTTTGACTATGCTTTTATTGGCATTTTGTCAAAATTCCTTTTTTTTTAAAGACTTTAAAGTGGAGTAGGCCACAACTATCTAGCGGCTAATTTATTACAGTCTCTTTTTGTCTAGATAATCTTGCTAGTTATTTTGATGTATTACATATAAATCAAAATTTTTAATTTCAAAAAAAAACATTATATTTGTTAGCTTTTTTCCATAAAAATTAACAAATATCTGTTTATCTTGTTATTAAAAAAACTGAAATGAAAAGAACAAATACACTTTTGGCAAGCATTGTTATATTGCTATGTCTTAGCCTTCCAAAGCTTTCTGCTCAAAACTCCTCTGATGCAACTCAAAAAATTGCTCATTTCCTCGAACACAAAGAAGCTCAACATCATCATTTCCATGCTCACCAGCATCATTTGCCCGAAAATATTGAACTCATAGAACTTTTTGAAAAAAAGGAAAGTGTAGAAGTGCGTTTGCGTTTTCCACAAGATTTTTTAGAAAATGAGTTGAATGACGATATTCACGACCAATTGTTAGAAAGTATTGTCGGTATTTTGCATGAAAAAAAATATAAAAATATAAAACTCATTACCGAAAATGAAAATGGCGAATTTGTTGCTCTTTCTGATTTTATCGAAGAAACGCCTCAAATTTTACCCGAAAAATTGGAAAACTCAGACCCTTTTCCAGACATCAAAGGAACGCCAGCCTTGCGTAGTGCAAACCCTCAAATTGGACAGTCACAAGCAACAGGCGGTCTCTCTGGCAAAACGGTTTGGCTAAGTGCTGGCCACGGTTGGCAATACTACACAAGCATTGATGGTTTCACTACTCAGCGTGGTAATACCAATGACATGGTAGAAGATTTTGGCTCTATCGAAGCGGTAAATTATTACTTGATGAGATACCTTTATAATGCTGGTGCAAATGTTTGGACAGTACGAGAACGTGACATGAACACCAACGAAGTCATCGTAGATAATGATGATGGCTCACCCACTTACACAGAAACAGGAGGCTGGGCTACTAGCGGCTCGACAGGCTACAATGGCGGCACTTACAATTATATAAACTCTGAAACGACGGAAACAGCAACGGCCATTTATCGCCCAGACATTCCTGAAAGTGGCTACTATTGGGTGTCGGTGCAATATAGAAATGGTGGAAATCGACCTGCCGACACAAAATATATCGTTAATCACGCTGGCGGCCAAAGCACCGTTAGCATCAATCAAGAAGTACACGGCTTGACATGGGTATATATCGGACAGTTTTATTTTGAAGCTGGAACAACTGGAAACGTCGTTTTGAGCAACGAATCTAGCGAAACAGACCAAGCCGTTATTGCTGATGCAGTGCGTTTTGGCGGAGGAATGGGAACACAATTAGATTGTAGCTATCCATCTGAAGGCACTAGCGGTCGTCCACGCTTTGAAGAAGCAGCACGACATTATGCTCCATATCAAGGCTACCCATCTTGCGTTGGTGATGTGACGATACGGCCAAAATATTCGGAATGGGAACTTGCAAAAGGGACGGCTGAAGAACAAAATAATGCGTGCTATCTTGCGTGGCACACTAACGCAGGTGGTGGACAAGGCACAAGTAGTTTTATTCACGATACTTCACCAACGCCAAACAGCGATTTGTTGCAAGATTTCGTTCATGCCGAATTGGTCGATGACATCACTTCTTGTTGGGATAGCGGCTGGACAGATAGAGGCCAAAAAACGGCTAACTTTGGCGAGCTTAGAGAACTAACAACGATGCCAGGCGTATTGCTAGAAGTTGCTTTTCACGATTTGGCTGCTGATGCACAACAACTCACAACGCCAGATTTTAGAGAATTGGCCGCTAGAGCAATTTATCAAGGAATTACCAAATATTTCGCCAATCAAGATGGCGTTACGCCGAAGCTTTTGCCAGAACCTCCGACACATATTGCGGCTAAAAATGATGGAAATGGAAGCATTACCGTTTCATGGGAAGCAGCTATTACAGAGTGTGGCGTTGGTACTAATCCAACGGCTTACAAAGTATATATGAGTACACATGGAAAAGGTTTTGCCGATGGCGTAGTTGCAAGTGGCAATTCATATACTTTCGACAATTTGCAAGCTGGCACAACTTATTATTTCAAAGTGAGTGCGACAAATGATGGTGGGGAATCGTTTCCGACTGCTACGGTAGCAGCACGCACACCGCAAAGTGCCAACAATGGTTTGCACTATCTTATTGTCGATGGCTTCGACCGTTTAGACCGTTCTGGTGCGGTGCTACAATATGAAAGTGCTGCTTTGGGAACTGTGAGACGTTTGTTTTTGGAACGAATGAATAGCTATGACTATGCAGTAGAACACGCAAAAAGCTTAGAAACCTGCAATTGTATGTATTTTGATGGAGCATCAAACGAAGCAGTCATCAACACAACAGTCAGTTTGTTTGACTATGATGGCGTTGATTGGTATTTGGGCGAAGAGTCGACAGTAGATAGAACTTTCGACAATACAGAACAAGTTTTGATAGAAACTTATCTCGACAATGGCGGTCATCTCATTGTTTCGGGTGCTGAAATAGGCTGGGATATTGGCCGTTCTTCTGGCGGAAATTCGGCTGTTCCTTTTTACAACAACTATCTAAAAGCATCATATGCTGGCGACGATGGAGGCACTTATAATGTAGCAGGAACAGGCATTTTGAATGGCGTAGCAACTAGCTTCGATGATGGCACAAACGAATATAATACAGCCTTTCCAGACCGTTTGAGTGCGACAGGAGGCTCAACAGTTGTGATGAATTATAGTGGAGGAACAGGCGATGGTGCAGCAACGGCTTATAATGGCTCTTTTGGCGTTGTCAATTTTGGCTTTCCCCTCGAAACCGTTACCAATGAAGCCGCTCGTGCCGAAATATTGTGCAATTCTGTAGCTTTTCTCACGCCTTTTTCTGGCTCATGCAATGGTACTTTAGTGAAAGCAAAACTTTGGTTGCAAGGTGCAGGTAATGGTACTTTGATGCGTACCGATTTGAATACTAACAACTTGCTACCCTTAAATCAGCCTTATAATACAACGCCATGGAACTATGCAGGCAATGAAAATGTAGGGAGTTCGGCAGATTTTCCAGCAAATACAGTAGATTGGGTTTTGTTGGAAGTGCGAGATGCCAATAATTACAATACGGTTGTAGAAACAAAAGCCGCTTTGTTGCTCAATGATGGCACGATGGCAGATGTGAACAACAGCAACGAAGGAGTATTTTTTAGCAGCTTAACAGATGGCAACACTTATTATTTGAGTGTGAGACATCGCAATCACTTAGATGTATTAGCGGCTACGGCCACAACTCTGCCAAATACGACAAGCTATGATTTTACGCAAACAGCAAATGTTTTAGATGGCAATATTCAAACCATTGATTTGAATGGAAAAGCGGCTCTCTGGGCTGGCGATTTTAATGGCGATAACAATATTAGCGTTTCAGATTTTAACTTGTATCAAACGCAGATGAATAATACAACGCAATATTCGGCAAGTGATACGGATTGTAATGGCTCGGTTACGAATGGCGATTTTATTTTTTATCTCGAAAACGCTAGTCGTTTTTCTAAAGAGCCTTTGAGGTAGGTAAACTAAAAACTAGAAAAGTTGAATACTCGTCTTTAATGAAAAAGCAACAATGAAAATTAAAAAAAGTTAATTTTTAGAAAAAGCATCTTTTTTTTCGTTTTTTGCGTCTATATAAGTGACACGAGACCTCAAAAAGAGTATGTATATATAAAAAGTGTTAAAATTGTAATTTTTGTGTAAAAAAATAAAATATTATACTTATCTTTGAAACATAAAAAGCGATAAAAATAAAATTGGCACAATATTTAATGCTTTGAATATTACATACTCAAACTCTTAATCAAGAATTATACATTATGACTTACATCAAAATAAAAAACTCAACCGAAAAAGAAGAAGTTGCTTTATTTCCCCTCAAAATGATTAGCTTAGTATTATTGGGCATAGGTATCTTACTATTTAATCTAATGTTGTTAAATGACACAAATCTTAACAAACCTCATCACGCAGATGTAGTAGATAATAATATACATATGTATCAAGAAATAACCATCACACCATAAGAATCAATATAGTTTATTTGGGCTGCAAACTTATTGAGAAATAGGTTTATTAACTTCCACAAATGAGCAATTTATTTTTATTGTTTGACTAAGTTTTTTTGACATTTTTTTCAAAAAAGCTAGTACAACTAAATCAAACTAATTGATGGTTTAGTGCCAAAAAAAGTGCAAAGCAATATATACATTGATTTACTGAATTTTTCGAAAAAAATGACAAAAACAATCACATTAAAAAAAACTATTTTAGCTTCATCAGTTTTTGTAGATTTTCTGTCAATAAGCGAAAAGTTTACACAAAACGCTGCCCTAAAATAGAAGCAGTTTTACAAATTCTAGCTAAAAATATCGCAACATTTAAAGCTGACAAAACACTAGAAAAAATAGTGAGTTTATAGCAGCTATTCAAAAGTAACAATACTAACTAAAAAAAACGTTTTTTATTTCAAAAGCCTACTATTCGATAGTTATAGTTTTATGATAACAATGCTCTATTGTTCTCATTTTCAAAATAGTATATCATATATAAAAAAGACAATAAGTTTCTATACAAAAACTTATTGTCTTTTTTTATGTCCAAAATATCTCCTTTTTAGCCTATTTATTGGCTTGCCAACCATAAATCAATATAATATTCGCAAAAATTAGACTTAATTTATTAACTTTGCAAATACCTTTTTGAGGAGCTACAACGTTATATCTAAAAAATAGCAATGTGCTACCATATCATAAAAACAAAAACACCTTTGAAAATAAAATAATGCACAATATTATTTCACTAAAGAAAAATGCTTATTGAACCATATTTTTTACATTTGTTAGTTCATTTGTAACTATTTATGTTGTGACAATTTTGGCTAAAAAATGCCTATTTCTATTTTATGCTTCAGCTTTTTTTCGCTCAAGAGCAGTGCTATTCAGCTCAAAAATAGCTTTACCTAAAAGTAAATATTTCAATTTTTTATCTCAAAAGCCAACACTTAAACAGTTACGTTTATTTTTATACAATAATATCACCTCAACAAAAAATCAATGCACTTACTGATTTTTTGTGATTTTTTGTGTAATGTTTTTCAAAAAAAATATCTGTCAATCATGCAAGCATTTTTTCAGCCATTTAAATGGGTAACTACCACTTTTATACTTTTTTTTGTCCTCACATTTTGCCAAAAAGCAACTGCTCAACAACATTCTGAACTTGGAATGTGGCTCGGTTCGGCAACTTACTTTGGCGACCTAAACCCTGACTATAATTTTGCAACTACTCGCCCTGCTATTGGCGTATTGTATCGTTATACACTCAACGATTATATGGCACTAAAAGCTACGGCTAGTGCTACTTGGGTAGAACACGATGATGCTACTTCAAAAAATCCATATCAACAAGCTAGAAACCTCAACTTCAAAACAAATATCTTTGAAGTAGCTGGTTTTATTGATTTGCATTTTCAAAAATTTGTTATGGGAAATTCCAAATATCATTTTACTCCTTATCTTACTGCTGGTTTGGCTATTTTTCATTTCAATCCCAAAACAGAATACGAAGGCGAAACCTACAATTTGAATGAAATTGGAACAGAAGGGCAACAAAATGCTGATTATAGCGGCCGAAAACCTTACAAACTCATTCAACCTGCTGTTCCTATCGGTATTGGCATCAAAAACTGGGTGAGAGGAAAATGGACATGCCACATAGAAGCAACCTACCGTAGTACTTTTACCGATTATTTAGATGATGTGAGCAGCACTTATGTTAGCACCGCTTTATTGGGTGATGGCAGCCTTGCAACACAACTTGCTGACCGCTCTGGCGAAGTAGGCAATCGTATTGGAGATGCTGGACAACAACGTGGCGATATTGTGAGCAATGATGGCTATTTGATGCTCAATGTAGGTGTAACTTATGTATTGTTTAACAAAAAATGTCCTCGCTCTTATTAAAAAAAAACATCGCTCTCTGACAAGAGAGAATTATATTTTTAAACATGCTATTTTTCTAAAAAATTCTCATGGCAGAACAAGCAAACCAAACCTACAAACAATTGATTGACCTTACACGGTTACCACAGCACATTGCCATCACGATGGACGGTAATGGTCGTTGGGCAAAACAAAAAGGTAAAAATCGTGTTTTTGGACACCAAAATGGCGTGAAAGCAGTGCGAGAAACCGTAGAGGCTTGCACAAAAATAGGTGTGCCTTATCTTACTTTATATGCTTTTTCGACCGAAAATTGGGGACGGCCTAAAGCAGAAGTCATGGCTTTGATGGAATTGCTTGTGCGTGTTTTAAGAAGAGAAGTCAAGCAACTAAATAAAAACAATATTCGTTTAAATGCCATAGGCAACCTCGAACAATTGCCAAAACGCTGCTATAATGAACTCATGAGTTCGATAGATTTAACAAAACATAATACACGCATGACTTTGACGCTTGCTTTGAGTTATAGCGGACGTTGGGAAATAACAGAGGCAGTCAAAAAAATGGCTGAAGCAGCAAAAAAAGGCGATTTAGACATTAATGATATTTCTGAGAAAATGATTGGTCAATATTTGACGACGGCAAATATACCAGACCCTGAATTATTGATTAGAACAAGCGGAGAGCAACGTATCAGCAATTATTTGCTGTGGCAGATTGCTTATACAGAACTATATTTTACAGAAAAGTTTTGGCCAGATTTTAATGAAGAAGCCTTATATGAAGCTATTTACGATTTTCAACAACGAAAAAGACGTTTCGGAAAGTTGTAATTATCTTTTCGTTTTTTTAGAAATATGTCATTTCTCAATGGTTCGGACATTTATACCTTTTTTATCAAAGATTTAAGCATACTATTTTTTTAGGCTAAGGCAGCTAATATTTGCAAATTTAATGCCCTTTTGAACTGAAAAATAGTATGTTTCCCTTGCCAAAAGGAGTTTTTTTATTAAACTGAAAAGTCTTATAAAAAATGTCCGAACCATTGATTTCTAATAGCTTGAAAATTAAAAAACTTACTTTACAATATACTTATTGCACTGTAATTTAAGTTTTTAAGATTTGTTTCATAAAAATGTTATGATAATCGAGGTGGAAGGCACTTTTAAAGTGCCT
>JBMZCV010000024.1:0-38706 GCA_049613665.1 Chitinophagales bacterium
ACATTTATAAGCTACTGATAATCAATAGTTTTATAGAGTAACAGGTCTAATATTTTGAAGCTCAAAATACTGTTTTTTTATCGCTTTTCATCTATTTTATAAAATACTGAATAAATTGAAGTAATAATTGTCAGGTAAAATATCCAATTCTTTACAGTAATTTTTAGTAATGGGCCGTTTGCCAAGTTTCAAACTTTCGATATAACGGCTGCAAAGTTGATAAGTAGGATGGCTTTCATGAATATCACCAAGCATAATACAGTCATGCAGATTAAAATCTATATGGGTTTGTTTTGCAACATTAATAAGGTGATATAATAAATCGTCAGCGATATTAAAATTGAATTGATTGTAAAAAATCAGCTTTTTGCCTTCGGCCACAACAAAATCGACATGATTTTTTTGAAGATTAACAAACATTTTTTTCACCTTATCGTCTCTATTCTCTCCCAAAATTTGATTGAGCAAAAAAGTAGCAGCATGTTTGATACTATATTTAGGAAATACTGCTTTTAATGTTTTTGCTATCTCATTCTCTAAAGCAAAAACATTAATTACGCTTTCGGCCAAAACGGTATCAGTAAATAACTTCGCTGTTTTTGAAATGCCATAGTTATATTCAAAATATTTTTTTGTATGAGTTTTATCATAATATGCCAAAGGAATCAGAGTATTTTGAGCAAAGCTAATGCCGACATTTACTTCTACATAGCTACCTTTTAGGTTTTCTTCTGTTTCCAATACTTTTTTTATCAAATGAGCATATTCAGTACTCGATTTTTGAGCGGCTAAACGATATGATTTCAAAAAAACAATTTCGTTCATCGCATCATCTAAAACGGCATATGACAATTCGTCTTGCCCCAAATAAATGATAAGTGAATGATTTTCTAACATATTTTTGTCGAATATTCGTTGTCGTATATGATGATTTACCTGTATATTACTATTCAAATTTTGCATTTTTTTAATGAACAATTGCTAAATGTTCTGATAAAACAATTTTTCTCAAAGATAGTATTTTCACTTCAAATTTATTTTGAAATGTCAAAAATAATTCCAAAAAATGGCTTTCTCAATTTTTTTTGTTCAAAAAAGCCTTTTTCAAAAAAATTCTTACTTTTTAACAAAGCATCTGCCTAGAGATTAAAGTATAATACGATGTTTTTTTATTATAACGACTTTTTTAGCAGAAATAATTTTTTTTTCGTACTTTTGCAAGCAAAAAAGACATACAAATATTTATTTGGCAATAAACATGCAAAATATAACAACTAACATCTTATTTTTTTGTTAGTTAAAAAAATGTCTATTCTATCTTGTACTTTTGGTACTTCAGTAGTTGTTCAAAAAAAAAATTAGGTATGCAAGAAAAAGCTAACATGCTAATTCTCAATACATTTGCAACAGAACAAATGCTTTATTAAATAGTGCTTGGTACTTAAAATCTAAAAAAATGAGAAAAATACGGTTTCGAGAAGCCTTGCGAGAGGCCATGAGCGAAGAAATGAGAAGAGATGAGCGTGTATTTTTGATGGGCGAGGAAGTAGCCGAATATCAGGGTGCTTATAAAGTCAGTCAAGGAATGTTGGCCGAATTTGGCGAAAAGCGTGTGATTGACACACCAATTTCCGAGTTAGGTTTTGCAGGCGTAGGCGTAGGTGCTGCTATGAATGGCGTGCGTCCTATTATTGAATTTATGACATGGAACTTTGCAGTATTGGCTTTCGACCAAATCGTAAATTCGGCGGCAAAAATTCTTTCTATGTCTGGCGGACAGTTTGGTTGTCCTATCGTTTTTCGTGGAGCAAGTGGCTCGGCAGGACAGTTGGCAGCTCAACACTCGCAGTCTTTCGAAAGTTGGATGGCGAATGTGCCAGGCTTAAAAGTGATTTCTGTGTCCAATCCTTATGATGCGAAAGGTTTGTTAAAATCTGCTATTCGTGACGAAGACCCAGTTTGTTTCTTCGAGTCGGAGCAAATGTATGTCGATATGGGCGAAGTGCCAGAACATGAGTATCTTATTCCTATCGGAAAAGCCGACATCAAACGTGCAGGCAAGCATGTAACTATTGTTTCTTATAACAAAATGATGAAAGTAGCTCTAGCGGCTGCCGATGAACTCGCTAAAGAAGGTATCAAGGCAGAAGTAATTGATTTGCGAACGATCAGACCTTTAGATTATGATACGCTGATTGCTTCGGTAAAGAAAACAAATCGCATGATTGTGTTGGAAGAGGCTTGGCCTTTTGCGTCTATCGCTACCGAAATTTGCTATGTGATGCAAAGACGTGCTTTCGACTATCTCGATGCTCCTATTTTGCGTATTTCTGGTGCTGATGTGCCTATGGCTTATGCTCCGAATTTGGTGAAAGCGTTTTTGCCAGATGTAGATAAAGTGGTACGAGCGGTTAAAGAAGTGATGTATATTCGTAAGTAAAATTTTACTTTATAAATAAAAAACTAAAAAGCACTTTTATGACTCAAATTGAGCTGTGAAAGTGCTTTTTTTATGAATAACTAATGATTAATATTTTTATTTTTTTGTATTTCGTTGTTTAAATTCTTCCAATGATTTTTAATTTGCTTTTTCACATTGTTGCCATCAAGAGTTTTAGCAGATAATTTGGCATAAGTGATAAAGTTGCCCCAATTATATTTAAGACTTACTTTCCACTCATTTGTTTTACCTCTTACTCTTTTATATTTTTTTGCTCTCAAAGCACCTATATGACTATATTGTTTATAAAGTCTTCGTTTAAAAACCTGTCCTCTTGATTTGTTATTAATGACACTTGAATAATATTGACCTCTACGAACAGCAAGCTTCATTTTTCGATAATATTTGGCTAGTGTACTTGTTTTTATAGATATAGTTTCTCCATCAAAACTAAAACCCAAATATTCAAAATTTCGATTAATGCTATTTTGATTTATTTTTCCATCAAATTCCTGCATACATATAATTCTGTCTGATTTTTTCTGAAAATGAAATATTTGTGTTTTTGATGGTTGTATTTCAAGCTTTGTTATTTTTTCAATTTGAGCCTCAATTGTTGTAACAAAATATTCTTTCAAATTTTTGGGACATACAATAACCATATCATCAGAGTATCTGCGATAATAACCATTTACTTTTTCAACTTCATTATTTATATATTCGTCAAAATCAAGCATATAAATATTAGCTAAAACTGAACTTATTGGTGAACCTTGACATATTCCAAAATTTCTTAATTTTCCATTGAAATACTTATTTGACCTTATTAACCCTTTCTTTCTAATTAGATGAATGTCTTTTTTTTCACAAAATGCAATAGCACCTTGAGATTGCAAATATTTTAGCCTGTTTACTTTTTTCTGTTTTATAACACCTGAAGGCAATTTGACAATTATCCTATTTTGAAAAAGTTTAAATAAATCTTTTTCTTCAACAAAAGAAAATTTAGTTATATTTCTAAAAACATTATAATGGGCATCGTCTAGCCTATCAACACCTAATGTATAAGCCCAAGATTTTTTTAATTTATGATGATTAAGATTATCAAAAAAACTTTTTATATCAAATGTTACTGCTACAATATCTTTTTCTGCATTAGTTTTAATAAAGTTAAAAACATCATTTGCAAAATCAATATTACATTTATTCCTGCCGTCTTTCTTTGTTGAATTAAATGGTATTTTCCTATATGCAGTTACAACCTCCTCAAGTTTTTTTTCTTTTAAAATTGTGCTATATTTTTTTTCTAAAATATGAGCGTAATAACCAAATATATTAGCATCTAAATGACTTGAATAATATATGTCTCGTATTTTAGGTGGGAGTATTGCTCTTTTACCTCCATCTAATACATTTCCTTCTTTATCATACTTTTTTCTAAGTTTTCTTGTAATAATTTGCTTATGTATAAATGGTAAAAATGAATGTTTTGCTATTTTCTTTTCATCTTTTACATAACTACACACTTTCTTTTTATCTCTCCAAGTTAATGGATAGCCTATGTGAGTATATAGCTTTATTTTAAACCATTCTGCTTTTTTCATACTTGGAAATTAAAAAGAGTGAGAGACGAACCTATACGGGGCTTTGCATTTTTGACTGATTACAATGGAAAAGATAAGTGCCTATACGATACTATATGAAGTATCACCCCTTTCAAGATAGGAATATGTATAAGTCTTACAATCATAAAGCAAGCATTAAAAGCATTAAAAAAAAATCAATGAAGAAAATACTTATTATGAAGAAAATTCTTACCTTAGCCTTAGTGATTGAGACATTAATAGCTACTTTAGGGTCGGTATCTAGTTCTGATGTTTTAGAGACACCCTGTATATTGCCAACTTATTAGCTTTCTAATAAGCACCCAATTATTCATTAGGTTATTTTTCAAACTTATCAATTCTGCTTCATCTCTCACATTTTTTATACTTTTTTACAAAAAACAAATCTTTTTTAAATAAAAAGACTTCTACAAAGCTAAAACATTACATTCAAATATCCAAACAATAAGCAAGCTTTTTTTCTTTTTCCAACTGCTTCCCTCCTCTCATTTTTACTTCCTCAAAAACTGCTATTTTCCCTTTCCACAAAAAAAAATTAAATACTTACTCATTTCTTACCAAAAATGTAGTTGTTTTTTTTATCTTTGAAAACCAAAACATAAAACTAAAAAATTACAAACTATATGCTAATAGTCGGAATTGCAGGCGGCACAGGTGCTGGAAAATCTACGGTAGTGCGAAAAATCATGGAACGTTTGCCAAAAAATCAAGTGGCAGTTATTCCACAAGATAATTATTACAAAGATAAAAGTCATTTAACTTTGGAAGAACGGCGACAACTCAATTTTGACCATCCTGATTCTATCGAATTTTCTTTGCTTATCGAACAACTAAAACAGCTCAAAAAAGGGGAAGAAATTGGTGTGCCTTTATACTCCTATCTCACTTGCCAACGCTCTACCGAAAGCATACGAATAAAGCCGACAAAAGTGGTCATTGTAGAAGGCATTCTGATAATGAGCCAACCTGATTTGCGAGAATGTCTCGACATCAAAGTTTTTGTAGATGCTGATGCCGACGACCGATTAGTACGCTGCATCAATAGAGATATTTTGGAGCGTGGCCGAAATATGCGTGAGGTGTTGGATAGGTACGAAACAACTGTAAAACCGATGCACGAACAATTTATAGAACCTAGCAAACGCTTTGCCGACATTATCGTGCCGCAAGGAGGCATCAATACGGTAGCTATCAATGTATTGGCCGATATGATTTTGAATAATTTGCAAGATAGAACATTTGCTTTCTAATAAATAAATGTCTCAAGCCTACATCATTTGCTCAAAAAAACAGAGCTATTCCAGCATTCTAATGGCTATATTCACTAATTTATAGATTTGTTACACCTTTTTTAATCATAAATAGATTGAATGATGAAAAATATCAATATTTCACTTTTATACTATACTTTTTTGTTAGTTTGCTTGCTTTCTTCTTGCCAATATTTGGAATATAGCAGCATGAAAAAAGATGACTATGTGCAAAATTATCGTGTTTTTTTGCAAGAAGTGCAAGCAAATTATCAGACTTATGACGCAGCTCAATGGCAAATAGCAGATGACAAAATACAGCAATTTTCCCACCAATTGTTTCAGCGTTTCGAACAAGATTTGAATTTTGAAGAGCGGCTAGAAATCGGCAAATTTCCTATTATGTATCATTTATCGAAATATAAACTGCTTGTTGATGAGCAAGTAAAGCGAGTCTATGAATCGGAAGGCTTAACATTGGTACGGCATCTCACCGAAATTATGGATTCTACCTATACTATTTATGATGGTTTCGATAGCCAATTGCGTGATTTGTTGTTTCACTTGAAATGTGAACGTGATGAGAAAAAAAAGCGACGTTAGCTTAAACTTTTTTTGGTGTTGTTGATAAATTTTATGGTTCTCTGACAGTTTGGGTATATTTTTCAAAAAACAAAAAGCTTGGCATTTAAGTACTAAGCACTATTTAACAAATCATTTATTTAGTTGCTAACACATTCATGTTCAGCATGTTAGCTCCAACAAAATGTATATTTATTTTTATCTGACTACTTACTTGTTAAGAAAAAACATATCATAACAAAACTTGTAAATAAAGCCTCTTATTCTAAAATAATAACAACTAAATTTTATAATTCAACAACTTATATGAAAAACATATTATACCAATTAATTAATTATTTTGAGCTAGAACAATGCAAGCGTTGGATAAAATTTGTAGAATCCCCTTATTTCAATACCAACAAAAACTTAGCAATTATAGCCAAGGAAATAGTCAAATACAATGCAAAAAATCAGGAAGCAAATTTAGAAAAAATATATAAAAAAATCAATGGTAACAAACCCTATCAATCTACCTTCATGCACACTAATTTAGCTAGACTATTGAAGCTAACAGAACAGTTTATTGAAATAGATTATGATACACAAAAAAAAGTCATACCGCTCAAATTATTAGATTTTGTATCTAATAAAATAGATATTTCTTCACATTATTTTAACAAAAAAAAAGAGTACAGTTTAAAAAAATTAGATACTGACTTAAAATCCAATAGTGAATTTTTTAGTATAAAACATGATTTAATTTCATATCATAAAATTCGACAAAATACCGAAGGTATAGTTGCGAATAAAGGTAATATACATAGTGAGCTAGACTTTGCTAAACAAATGATTGGGTTACAACAATCAAATTTTTATTTAAAAACATTAAGAGCATCTCAAAATTATATCTTAGCATTATTACTAGAAATTGAACAATATAAACCAAACCTAAATGGCAATAAGAAACAAATACATGACTATATTATGCAGCATCTTTCTTTGGAAATACAATTGTTGTTAAAAAATAAAATACATGTTGAATTAAATGACATTGGAAATATTAGCATAAATTTAATTAAAATATTGTCGTTTTTCCCCAATATACACGAATCCTACAATAATATAATAGCTATATATAACAAAAAAGATATTTCATTAGATAAAAATGATGCTTGGAATACATTAGCAATCTTATTGCAACATGGTTTAAAATTGTATCATGTATATCAAATATCAGAAGTGCCTTATTATAACTATAAAATATTGAAATCTTGCATCAAAAACAAGCTATTTGATTTAGAAATCATTTGCATACCTCACTTATTTAGATTAACTGCTACCTTATTTTTTAGATTTAATGATTTTGAGCAAGCCTATCAATTTATAGAAGAAAATTATGAAAAAATAGAACAAAAACATCGTTTACCCTCCTATTATTTATGTTTGCTTATTGGTAAGTTTAAAGAAAAAGAACATGAAGCAGCCTTTAATTATTTATACAAACTAAACAACGTTTTAATTTCTAATTTAGAAATGCACTATTATTGTTTTCACAAACAATATGGGTTTCAGTTGTATTATGAAACAGGCAATTGGGCAGCAGCCGAAAATTTAATGAGTACTTTTTCTACTTTTTTGCATAGAAAAAAAAATAATGAAGCTTATCAACAGCTATGGTTCAATTTTAAAAACTTTGCAATTAGCTTAAACAAACTTAGGCTAGATACAAAAGAAGAAAAAGTATTTATGCTAAAAGAAAAAGTAGAAAAAGAAGTTTTTTTGTCAGAAGAAAACAAACTATGGCTGCTCGAAAAAATAGAAGAACTCTTACACTAAAACATAAATATTCAAACCTTTTCCATTTTACGCTTCTAAAACAAAAACCAATATCTTGTTTTAAAGAAAAAATACCTTTTCTTATTAAATTTTGTTAAAAAAAACCTATTTTCGCTGTCTAAAATTTTTTAGTTTGCTTTCACTTTTTATTTTTGCAAAGCTTAAAAAAAACAAGAACAAAAAATACTACGAACCAAACATATAAACTGTACATTTATGAATATACGAGTTCAGAATTTAGTTAAAAAATACGGTACTCAAAGAGCCGTAGATAACATTTCTTTCGATGTGAAAAGTGGTGAAATTTTAGGTTTTCTCGGCCCAAATGGTGCAGGAAAAACCACTACCATGAAAATGATTACTTGCTATATGTCGCCATCTGAAGGCGATATTCAAGTTGGCGACTATTCCATTTTATCAAATCAAGAAGCCATCAAAAAACGCATCGGCTACCTGCCCGAACACAATCCATTATATCTTGATATGCCTGTGATGGAATATTTGGCTTTTGCTGCAGCTATTCAAGGCGTGCAAAAAGCAGATATTCCGAATCGTTTGCGTGAAATGGTGCGAACTTGCGGTTTGAACAAAGAAAAACACAAAAAAATCGGCGAGTTGTCTAAAGGTTTTCGACAAAGAGTAGGTTTGGCACAAGCCATGATTCACAATCCCGACGTTTTGATTTTAGATGAACCAACAACAGGTTTAGATCCAAATCAGATTGTGGAAATCAGAGAGTTGATAAAAAAATTAGGGCAAGAAAAAACCGTAATTTTTAGCACACACATTTTGCCAGAGGTAGAAGCAACTTGCGATAGAATTTTGATTATCAATGAAGGAAAAATCGTGGCCGATGGCTCGCCAAAAGACCTACGACAGCAAGCAAGCGGTAGCGAAATTAGCAAAATCCGCCTCGAAGACTTCAACGATGCCTACAATGTGCATGAAGCTTTCGATATGTTACCTTCTGTTTCGGTTGTAGATTTCGACAAAGACGAAAATTATTTTATGGTAGAAAGCATCAAAGGTATGAGTTCTCGCCGTGAAATTTTCCAAACTTGCGTCAATAACAATTGGATTTTGACAGAATTGACACCTATTGAACGAGATTTGGAAGATGTTTTCCGAAATGTGACAATGAAATAAGTAGTTGGATAGAAATAATGATACTTCTCGTTGAAGCTAACATACTGATTATCAATGCGTTAGCAACGAATCGACCGTTTATTAAATAGTGCTTGGCACTTAATTTTTTCAAAAACTTGAACACACTATTTTTTCTAGCTTAAAAAAAATGAAATAGTTGAAGTTTTTATCAGCTTTACATTTTGCAAAATAGTATGTTTTTTTTGTTCAATTTAAAATAACTATTTGTAAATATTGTTTGCTTACATCAAAAACACTTAAAACAATATTTATATACTAAAAATAACACAATCAAACATGAGACCAATATTAATTTTAGCCAAGCGAGAACTCAATAGTTTTTTCGACTCGCTCATTGCTTATATGCTTATCATTATCTTTTTGGGTTTCAGCGGTCTTTTTACATGGATAACCGCTTCTTTTTTCGGCCCTGATGTATTTTTGAGTGGGCAAGCCAACTTGCGTCCATTCTTTTATGTCGCCTATTTTACGCTCTTCATTTTCATTCCAGCTATCACGATGCGAATGATTGCAGAAGAGAAAAAAACAGGTACAATCGAATTGTTATTGACCAAAGCTGTCAGCGATTGGCAAGTTGTCATGGGCAAGTTTTTAGCTTGTTTAGCCTTAGTTGCCATCGCTGTTTTCTGCACACTTCCCTACTACATCACCATTAGCTGGCTTGGCCCTGTTGATCATGGTGCGATGATAGCTGGCTATTTCGGCATTTTGCTCATTAGTTGTGCATATATCGGCATTGGATTGTTTGCAAGTAGCCTCACTTCCAATCAAATTGTGGCTTTCTTGTTAGCATTGTCACTTTCTGCTTGTTTTATGATTTTGTTCCAATTTATTTCAATGAATTTATCAGGTACTTTGGCTAGTGTTTTCGACTACCTTAGCTTTTTCAATCACTACGAAGCCACGACAAAAGGCGTTATCGACTCAAAAGATGTTTTATATTTTTTATCTATTACAGCTTTTTGTTTGTTAGCTACCGAAAGTGTTTTAGCTGGCAGAAAAGTAGTTGAATAAAAATATTTTTTCAACTTTTTCTGAAATCTTTTAAATTCAATAAAATAAAATAAGCCTATAACAATGATAAATAAAAATACTTTACGCACTAGAATTTTCTTATTTCTAGCGATTGTTATTACCTTAAATTTCTTATTCAATCGCTTCTTTGTTCGCCTCGATTTGACAGGCGACAAACAATATACATTGAGCCAAGCTACCAAAAATATCTTAACAGAATTAGATGAGCCTGTAACTGTAACCGCCTATTTTTCTGAAAATTTGCCTCCACAAATCGAAAAAATCAAACAAGATTTTGAAGATGTTTTAGCAGAATATGACCAACGTTCACGAGGAAATGTTGTGTATGAATTTCTTAATCCGAATGAAAGTGAAACTACTGAACAACAAGCTCAACAAGAAGGAATCGCTCCGCAAATCGTGAATGTGAGAGAGAGTGACCAATTTACACAACAGCGTGTTTATTTGGGTGCAAAGCTGCAATATGGTGAGCAAAAAGAAGTCATTCCAGCCATCAGTTCTCGTGCTACAATGGAATATGAATTGTCGAAAGCTATCAAAAAAATATCGGCTAAAAGTCGTCCGAAAATTGGTTTTATAAAAGGCCACAATGAAGCAAATTTGGCAAGTATGGCACAAGTGCAAACCGCTTTAGAAGTTTTATATCAGCCTAGCGAAGTGGCACTTTCAGACTCTGCTTTAAATAGTTATAAAACCTTAGTTTTGGTCAATCCGAAAGACTCATTTTCGCAAGCAGATTTTAGCCGTTTAGATGCTTATATGCAAAATGGCGGTGGCTTGTTAGTGGCTTTCAATCGTGTTGATATGGACTTCACAACTGCCTCTGGAAATGAGGTAACTACTGGCTTGGAAGTGTGGCTCGACAATAAAGGCATCATCATTGACAATCAATTTGTTATAGATGAAAATTGTGGGCAAATAAGTGTGCAAGACCAAAGCCGTTCTTTCTTTGGAATGCCAATGACACAGCGTATCGCTTTTCCTTATTTTCCAATCATAAAAAGCTTTAATCAAGACCATATCATCTCAAGAGGAATTGAAGAAATCATTATGCCTGGAGCGAGTCATATTACTTATAATGGCAAAGATAAATTTACCGTTTTAGCTTCTACTTCTAGTCGTTCTGGCTATGCAGAAGTACCTTTTCAGATTGATATAAAACGACAATGGACAAATGCAGATTTTCCAACTCGAAAACTAACAGTTGGTGGTGCTTTAGAGCCAGCTAATGGCGGAAAAATGGTTGTTTATAGTGATGGAGATTTTGCGATTAATGGCACAGGCCAACAGCAACAACGTTTGGGTGAAAACAATATCAATCTTTTTGTGAATGGTGTAGATTGGTTGTCAGATGATACAGGCTTGGCGGCTTTGCGTACAAAAGCAGTTGTCTCACGTCCATTGGAAAAAGACTTAGACGAAAGCCAACGTTCTATGGTAAAATGGGGAAATTTCTTGTTTCCTATTTTCCTGATTATATTGTATGGCTTTTTTAGGTCGCAAGCTCGCAAACGTAAACGCAATAAGTGGGCAAATGAGCAGTATGTTTAGTTTTTTGTCACTGTAAAACATTCTTTTTTTAAGTGAAATGGAAGGTATTAAAAAAATGCTTTCCATCTTATCACTAATATTTTTCAAAAACCACCTAACAAAATGAAATTATCAAACACCGCATTAATAACCATTTTTATAGGATTAGCAGGCTTCTTTGCTTGGATAAATTTTTCGGATAGTAAAGACGAAAAACGCAATTTTCGCAAAGAATTGGTCAGCATAGATACTTCCAAAGTTACAGAATTGCTCTTATACCCTCAAGCTTTGCAAGGCAAAGAAATTAAATTTACAAAACAAGTTGATGGTTGGTTGTTGAATAGCACAGACACTTCTGCTGTTTTGGAAAAGCAAGCAATTGATGGTTTGGTAAACAACTTATTGCAAGTAAAACCTAAACGTTTGGCAGCTCGTAGCGAGGAAAAATGGGCAGAGCTAGAAGTTGATGAAACGAAAGCTACACGCATCAAAATAAAAGAAAATGGCGATGTAACACTTGATTTATTTGTCGGAAAGTTTACCTTTCAGCAGGCAGAAGCAAACCCTAACATTCCTCCTCAACAACAACAGCAACAACAGCCTATTATGACTTCATTTGTGCGTCTGGCAGGCGATACAGATGTGTATGCAGTAGATGGTATTTTGAGCATGATGTATAACCGACAAGTAGCCGACTTTTTTCCTAAACCTCCTTCTCCAACTGAAGCAGAAGTAAATGATACCAAGTAGTTTTGCTTTGTTTTTTGATATTAAAACACTATACATAACAACTCTTACACGACCTTCATAACAAAAATTATTATTAGAAAAAGAAGAAAATATCATTTAATTGAGTGTTTAAATTTCAGCTTTTAACTAAAAAAGTATCTTTTTTAGTATCTAAATCCATCATATAAACAGTCTATTAAAAGTAAAAAAAGAGCTAATACAAAAAGTTTTGTGTTAGCTCTTTCTCTTTTTTTTGTAAAAAAGTTGCTAAAAGCACAAAAAAGCTTGCTAAAAAGCTTGCTTATTTCATTTTTTTATTAAAAGCATATATTTATACACTTATAATCGTTTTTTTTTGCTTTGAAATTTTAGAGAAATAACTATCTTTGGACTTCAATATAATTCACAAAATTTTCAAAACAAATTAAGCCAATTATGAGTAAAAAATTATCTTTTTTCTCTCTTTTGTCTTGCCTAATGTTGCTCAACCTTACAGTAGCATGGGGACAAAATAGATGTGGTACGACGGACTATATGGAGCAAATGCTTCAAGACCCTGACTACCGTGCCCAGCACGAGCAAGTGCAGGAGCAAATACAACAAAAAATAGCTGAAAATTCAAGTCAAAGCTTTGCTCGCAGTTCTGCTGCTTGTCCAGACGTTACTGTTCTTCCAATAGCGATTCACTATCAAGGTGTATCTGGCGGAGTAACAAATCAAGCTTGCTTAATTCAGCTAGCACAAGAACAAATTGCTATTTTGAATGCAGATTATACTGCTACAAATCCTGATATTACCAATTGGGACGCTGTCTCTAGCAATTATCCTGGTGTACAAGTAGGTGATGCTTGTATCGAATTTAGATTAGCTACACAAAATCACCCTGCTGGTTCTAACCTTTCAGATGGCGAATTAGCAATTACTTACAATGCCACAACAGGCAGCAATAGCAGCACTTGGTCTGGCTATCTCAATATTTTTGTGCAAGACGCAGGTGGTGTATTAGGTTTCTCACCTAAACCTGGCTTTGGTAATGGCGATGGTGTCACTATCGATTTTTGTGCCTTTGGAGCATCTGGCTTAGGCTGTGGTGGCGTAGGCCCTGATAGCGGTTGTGGTGCTGGCTGGGCTTATACAGGCGGTCGTACTTTAACTCACGAAGTGGGACACTATTTGAACCTCGACCATATTTGGGGCGACGGTGGCTGTGGTGTTGATGATGGTATCAGCGATACACCAGAAGCAGGTACGGAGTATTTCGGCTGTCCTGCCATTGGTACTGGAACGACAAGTTGTGGTAGTCAAGATATGTTTATGAACTATATGGACTATGTAAATGACGATTGTATGTTTATGTTTTCGGAAGAGCAAGCATCAGTTATGAATAGTCGTGCCGACTTATTAGCAAATTTTGTATTAGTAGATGCTGCTGAGGTAGCTCCTGCTGCACCTGTTGCAAATTTTAGCATTTCGGGTACTAATGTATGCGAAGGTTCAGTAGTTTCTTTTACAGATATTTCTACTGGCTCTCCAACAACTTGGGCATGGACATTTTCAGGAGCTGGCGTTTCTCCAGCAAGTTCTTCAGAGCAAAACCCTAATATTTCAGTTACAAGTGCTGGCACTTTAGATGTTACTTTGACAGCTAGTAATACTGAGGGTGGCGACACTTATTCAGAAAGCTTTACTATGACCTTATTAGCCTCTGGTGATCCTGCTTGTGGTTTTGTTGGTTGTGCGGTAGATGGCGACAATGCCGATGGTGGTTTTGAGTCAGATGCTGGTGCAACTTGGACGGTACAAACTGACAACATTTTTGGTACGCCTCATTGTACTACTACTGGTTGTGGTGCGAATCAACAAACTGGAGTAGGTTTTATGTGGTTAGGTGGATATAGTGCGGATCAATTTCCAGTAGAAGGATATACTGCTTCTTTTGGACAAAGCGTCAACATTCCAGCATCTACAGGTAGCTTAGTATTAGAATTTGGCGGTTTAATTGTTTGTACTGGTGCTGCAAGCGATAACTTTACTGTTTCAATTGATGGCAACCTTGTCTATTCTTTTGACAATGGTACTAACCAAGATGGCTTATGTGATGCAGCAGGCTATGCTACTGTAACTGTGCCTTTAGATAATGCTTATGCAGATGGTGGAAACCACGATTTGTTATTTGAAACAACTATGGGAACTGATGTCGCTTCAAATTTTATATTTGACGATGTTACCTTATGTATCTTGCCTGCTTGTGCTCCTACGGTAGATTTTGCTTTAGCAGATTGCGATCCTGCTGGCTCGGACAATTTCGATGTCGTTGTAACAATGACTGAATTTGGAACAGGTACAGGCTCAACAAGCTTTACATTGACAGCAACAGGTAGTGCAGCTTTCACACCTATTACTTTAACTGCCGATGAATGGGCATTAGGTGTGCCTGTAACTTTCGCTAATGCTGAGACTGTGACGCTAACTCTTGCAAATGATAATGACCCATTAAATTGTTCTGATACTTCTTCTGAACTGACTAATTTCTGTGAGCTTTGTGAAGCCAATCCTGGTACTTTTACAGTAAACACAATTGAAGTTTGTCCAGGCGAAGATTTAATCTTAACAAGTAATAATGACTTCACGCTTTCAAACTTTCCAGATGCAACTTCTCCAGGTTTAGCTTATTTTATTTACAATAGCGAACCAATAAGCGGCGATCCATTTGGTGCTGAATTTGGTGGTACAGTATTTACTGGCGACTTAGCTGGTAATGTAACTGTTCCAAATGATGGTTCTTCAACAGGTACATTGTGGTTAGCTTTAGGTACTTTGGCTACAACGGCTGACGGTCTTACAACAGGTGCTTGTTTTAATGTAGATTTGGCTAATGTTGTCGCTGTTCAGCTTTTAGTAGCTGGTCAAGGCAATTGCGAAGATGGCCCTTGTACAGCTTATACAGATGGCCCTTATACTGATTTAAGCCCTGCTCCTTGTGTAGATAATTGTGGTACGCCAACAGAAGCTGGCTTCCAAATATTCTCAAATGAAGCTTATGCGGTTGAAAACGTAACAGCAGGTGCAACTTATGTAGTTGATATTTGCAATGGTTATGGTGCTTGGGTAGCTGAAATAACAGTAGTTGATGAAACTTCTGGCGATGTTATTGCTACAACTTTTGATACAACTGATGGCTCTGAATGTAACTTAGAATTTACAACTCCTAATGATGGAAATATCCTTATTATTTTCACGGAAGCAGGAAACTGTGCAGGTGCTCAACAATTAGACAATGGTTTTGTGACACTTGATTGCGTTTCTGGTGCTGGCCCTTGTCCACTTCCTACCTGTGATGATGGCATTCAAAACCAAGATGAAACAGGTATTGATTGTGGTGGTGCAACTTGTGCTGCTTGCATTTGTGGAGCAGGAAGTATTACGTCTAGCGATCAAATTATTTGCCCTGGAGCAGGTATTAATCTAACTGTTACAGGCGAAGACCTTACTTTAGGTGCTGGCGATTATGTATATGGTTGGGGATTTTATGATCCAACTACTTTAGATTTAATATCTTTTGTTACATTTGGCAGCGACCCAGCAGGATATAATATTGTTAATATTGACTATAATGCAATATTAACAGATAGCGGCTTAGATGCAATTCCAAATGGAGCATATTTAGTTTCTGGTATCGCTTATTCTGAAAATGGTACACCAGATGATACTGCTGATGATGAAGTTTGCTTTACGGCAAATGATATTTTAGTAACTTTTGTAGATGGTGCAGACCCTGCTTGCTCTGGCCCATGTACAAGCTATGCAGATGGCCCTTATGTAGATTTAGGAGAAGCTCCTTGTGCTACAAACTGTGGAACGCCAACAGAAGCTGGTTTCCAAGTTTACTCTAGCGAAGCTTATGCCGTTACCAATGTAGCAGCAGGTGGTACTTATTTAGTATCTATTTGCGATGGCTATGGTGCTTGGGTAGCTGAAATAACAGTAGTTGATGCAGTAACAAATGATGTTATTGCTTCTACAGAAGGCACTACAAATGGTTCTGAATGTTCTTTAGAATTTACTACTCCTAATGCTGGCGACATCTTAATCATTATTAATGATGCTAACTCATGTGGTGGTGCTAGTAACCTGACTGACAATGGTTTCTTAACCCTTGATTGTGTTTCTGGTGCTGGCCCTTGTACTTGTCAAGCAGGTAATGCTACATCAGCAGCTACACAAACTGTTTGTCCAGGAGAAGGTATTACTTTGACCGTAGAAAATGAAGACCTTACTTTAGGTACAGGAGATTTCAATTTCAATTGGTTATTTTATCAAGATGATGGAACAGGAACAGACACTTTAGTTTCTTTAGTAAACTTTGGCAATGACCCTACAAATTACAACTTAGTTAATATTGATTATAATGCTTTCTTAGCTTTCAATGAATTACCTACCATCGCACCAGGAACTTATACTGTTTTTGGTTTGGCTTATTCTGTAAATGGAACGCCAGATGATACTGACGATGATGTTCTTTGTTTTACTGACGATGGTTTAGTAGGCACAGAAGTTATTTTCTTAGCAGCAGGCGACCCTGCTTGTCCTGTTTGTTCTGTTTTAGATGATACGCAAGCGGTTACAGAAACTGCAATTTGCTCTGGCGGAAGCTTAACTTTAACAGATGGTGTTGTCATTGACAATACTTTCACAGGTGGAACAGTAACATGGGTTTACGGAACAACCGAAACTTTTGATGCTTACACAGAAGGTATGCCTTATATGGCTGGTGCATTAACAGCTACTGGTTGCGATGCAATGACTTATTATGTAAAAGCTCGTTTAGATGGCATTGCTGAATGTACTGACCAATCAGACGCATTTATGGTTATGGTTTACCCTGCTATCAATGCAACTGCTGTTGATGGTACTTGTGAAGCTGGCGTAACCTTGAATGATGGTTGTGCTTACGACATCACTTGGAATGATGGTACAACAACAGGTACAGGTGCTTCTTATACACTTACTCCAGCCTTAGAACCTCAAGTAGGTATGGTAACTTTCACTATTACAAACGCTGCTGCTCCTGCTGGTTGCAATAGCCTTGATGTAGTAGCAAATTACAACTGTGTTGGTTTAAATTGTGCTGTTTTAGATGATACACAAGCAGTTGCAGAATCTGCTATTTGCTCTGGCGGAAGCTTAACTTTAAATAGCGGAATGATAACTGACAATGACTTTGCAGGTGGTTCTGTAACATGGGTTTATGGTACAACTGAAACTTTCGATGCTTACACAGAAGGTATGATGTATGCAGATGGTGCTTTGACAGCTATGGGCTGCGATGCAATGACTTATTATGTAAAAGCTCGCTTAGATGGCGTTGCTGAATGTATGGATATGTCTGACGCATTTATGGTTATGGTTTATCCTGAAATTTCTGCTACTGCCGTTGATGGTGCTTGCGAAGCTAGTGTAATGGTTGCAGGAGACTGTGCTTATGACATCGCTTGGAACAATGGAACAGAAACAGGTATGGGTGCTACTTATACTTTAGAGCAAAGCTTAGAAGCTCAAATGGGTATGGTAACATTTACAGTAACAAATGCTGCTGCTCCTGCTGGTTGCAATAGTGTTGAGGTAACTGCAAACTACAACTGTGCAGCTTTAGTTTGTGCTACATTAGATGGCAACCAAAGCTTAACGACTGAAGTTTGTCCAGATGTAATGATTGTTACTGACAATGGTACAATTACTGACAACGATTTTGCAGGTGGTTCTGTAACGTGGGTATATAGCATGTCAGAAACTTTTGATGCTTATACAGAAGGTACAGTTTGGAATGGCGAAATTTTAACAGCTACTGGCTGCGATGCAATGACTTACTATTTTGTAGCTCGTTTAGATGGCGTTGATGGTTGTACTGACCAATCAGCAGCTATGACAGTAAACGTTTATCCTGAAATTATGGCAACGACTTCTAGCGACAACTGTATGGCAAGCATTGACATCAATGGTTGTGATTATAGCGTAACTTGGAATGATGGCACAAACTCTGGTGCAAACAGCACTTATACTGTAATGCCTACTCTAGAAGAACAATCTGGCACAGTAATGTTTACAGTAACAAATGCTGCTGCTCCTGCATTCTGCAATACTTTAGAAGTAGAAGTACCTTACACTTGTGCTGCTTTAGTTTGTTCAGCATTAAGCGACGTATCTGTTACAGAAATGGCAGTATGTTCTAATGGTAGCGTTATGACAAGTGCAAGTGTGACAGACAATGACTTTACAGGTGGTTCTGCTACTTGGGTATATAGCATGTCTGAAACTTTTGATGCTTACGCAGAAGGCGAAGTATTTAATGGAAATTTGCCTGCAAATACTACTTGCGACGCAATGACTTATTACTTAGTAGCTCGTTTAGATGGCGTTGATGGTTGTTTTGACCAATCAGAAGCTATGGCAGTTATGGTATATCCAAACATTGAAGCGACAACAACAAACAGCGTAGAATGTAGTGATGCAAGTATTGAATTGGCTTGCGATTTTGCAACAAGCTGGGAAGATGCAGACGGAAATACAGGCAATGGCACAACTTACACACCAGCCTTAAATACGATTGGTGCAGTAACATTTACAGTAACAAATGCAGACGCTCCAGAAGGCTGTAATGCAGCAACATTTACTGCTACTTACAACTGTACAGAAGATGTATGTTCTACTTTAGATGGCACACAAAGCGTTGCAGAATCTGCTATTTGCTCTGGCCAAACATTGAGTTTCACAGAAGGTGACGTAACTGACAATGACTTTACAGGTGGTTTTGTAACTTGGGTTTATGGAACATCTGAAACTTTTGATGCTTATGCAGGAACAACATTTACAGGAGACTTACCTGCAAATACAGGTTGTGAAGCAATGACTTATTATGTAAAAGCTCGTTTAGATGGTTTAGATGTATGTTTCGACCAGTCAGAAGCTATGGCAGTTATGGTATATCCAAATATTGAAGCTACTGGCTTTGATGGCGAATGTGAAGTAGGTTTGGGCGTAAACTGTACGAACTTTTCAGTAACTTGGGAAACAAACACTGGACAAACAGGTGTTGGTGCTGTTTATATCGCAGCTACTGGCGAATCAGGTATGGTAACATTTATGGTTGAAAACACAGATGCACCAGAAGGTTGTAATATGGCTACTGCTATGGCAAACTTTGACTGTCCAGATGTAGTTTGCTCTACTTTAGACGGCAATCAATCTGTTGAAAATGCAATGACTTGTACTGGCGATGTAGTGAGCGTAAATGATGGCGGTGTTAATGACTTCAGCTTTAGCGGAGGTTCTGTAACATGGTTATACAGCGACAATGAAGGCTTTGATGCTTACACAGAAGGTACTTTATTTGTTGGAAACTTGCCAGAAAATAGCGGTTGCGAAGCAATGACTTATTACTTGAAAGCTCGTTTAGATGGCGTTGCAGAATGTACCGACCAATCAGAAGCTATGGCAGTTATGGTATATCCAAATATCGAAACGACTATCAACAGCGAAGATTGTATGACTACTGTAACTAGCAACTGTGATTTTGCAATTATGTGGGAAGATGCCAATGGAACAGGCGAAGGTGGTGTTTATGAAGCAGCAGAAGGAACAGCAGGCGAGGTTACATTTATGGTAACAAATGCAGACGCTCCAGAAGGCTGTCAATCAGTGACTTTAACAGCTAACTACGACTGCCCAGAAGTATGTACTTTGAACGAAGCAGGTATTTGTAACTTAACAGTTATCACGCCTCCAGCATTCACTGCTACTTGTGCACCAAATGGCTTCCAAGCTTCTGCAACAGACTTTTCTATCAATGATTCAAACTACGAATTAGGTTATGTTTTATCTTCAAGCAGCAGCTTGCCAGACGAAAATGCAACCGTATTAATGTATAGCACAGATGGCGTTTTCTTCAATGAAGGCTTAGAGTTTGGCACAACATACTACGTTTATTCTGCGGCATTATTGGCACCTTTCGGTAGCTTACACAACGACGAATGTAGCGATTATAGCGATGAACCACAAGAAATTGCTTTCTACCAAGAAATGGCAATTTCTGAAGTAATGGCAATGTGTGCTGATGACAACATGACTTATACAGTTACCTTTAATGTTTCAGGTGGCAATGGCGAATATATGGTTGAAGGCGGAAGCGTTACAGATGGCGTTTTCACAAGTGACCCTATTTCTTCTAGCGAACCAAACTACACATTTAATGTAATGGATAGCAATGGTTGTGCTGCTTTAGCTGCTGGTGCTCAAGTTTGTACGGAAGAAAACTTCCCTCCAACTGCTGAAAATGACGAGTTTACTATCGTTTCAAACTCTGGTGACTTCATGATTATGTTGACAGACTATGCTAATGATGTAAATGGCGATGATTTAACATACTCAATCGGCGAATTATCATCGGCAGATGGTGGAACAATTATGTTGAATGCTGACAATTCAGTAACTTACTCGCCTGCAACCGACTTTGTAGGTACAGTAACATTTATGTTTACAGTTTCTGATGGCGAATTTGAAGCTACTGGCATGATGACTATTAATGTAACAGAAGCTAATACTCCTCCAACAGTTGAAAATGGTAACTTTGAAATTGTAGCTAACTCTGGTGCATTTACAGTAGATTTGAGTGCTTACACAAGCGATATTGATGGCGACGACTTAATCATAACTATTGGCGAAGCTAACCCAACAGAAAGTGGAACAGTAATGTATGACGCTGAAACTTCTACCTTGACATTTATGCCAGCAGAAGGTTTTGCAGGTATTGCAACTATCGAATTTACAGTTTCTGATGGCGAGTTTGAAGCTACTGGAACAATCGAAATTACAGTAACAGAAGAGCAAATCACTTGTGAAGATTTAGCTCCTATCACGATTTTTGCAGACTATGATTTCAGTAACCTTAGCGGCGAAACAATCTTAGAATTTGCATTAGGTGGTGGTTTACCAAGCACAGACGGCAGTACATATAATGTTACTTTGACATTAGATGATATGGTTGTTTACGAAGGTACAGTTGATGCAACAGGCGTTTTAATGACAGAAGCTTTGATGCTTGACTTAGACGTAGTTTATACAGTAAACGTAACAGATGATTTAGGCTGTGGTGCAACTAGCGATTTAGTTGTTGCTGAAACAGTAAATATCGAATTGTTGAACTTCAGCGGTCAAATTTTAGACGAAGGCAACTTACTAAAATGGATTACTGCAAGCGAAACAAACAACGCTTTCTTCACGCTTTCTCGCTCTAGCAATGGTGGCGACTTCGTAGAAATTGCTCAAATCCTAGGTTCAGGCAACACAACAACTGCTCGTCAATACGAAAGCTTAGACAAAGATGCAGTAGCTGGCGTAAGCGTATATCGTTTGACACAAACTGACTTTGATGGCACAACAACACTAGCTGGAACAGTTAGCCTTGTTCGTGGCGAAACTACTTTAGGTTTTGTAAATGTAGCTCCAATTCCAGCTAATGACTTCGTAAACATAACTTTCGTTTCTCCAAAAGCAGAAGCGGTAAAAATTGGTTTATACGATGTAGCAGGTAAATTGATTAGCTTAGAAAATGTTGATGCTGTAAAAGGTAACAACTTATTTACATTCGACTTAACAAATGTTGCATCTGGTGTTTATTTCATTTCTATGGAAAACAACAACGGACAAAACATTAGCACTAAATTGATTAAAGAATAGACAGTTTTGCTGTTTGTTTTTAAAAAATGAAAATATAAGGTGTTGAAACAATGCCTTATGTTTTCATCAAAAAATGAGACTGTTTAAATTTTATCTTTTAGCTAAAAAAGCATGAAAGACGAAATTTAAACAGTCTTTTCTTTTTTATAAAAAAACGCCTTTTGACAAGGAAAACATACTATTTTTCAGTTCAAAAGGCTATAAAATTGGCAAATATTGGTCACCTTAGCCTAAAAAAATAGTATGTTTAAGCCTTTGATAAAAAAATGTATAAATGTCCGAACTATTGCTCACATAATTTCGCAAAAAAACCTATCTTGCAACACCCAAAATACATTCAACATAAAAAGCAAAACAATGGACATTTCACATATTATCAACCATTTGGGCGAAGACCGAAGCAATTATTACCAAGCAGTTTCGCCACCTATTTTTCAAAGCAGCAATTTTACCTTTGAAAGTATCGACAAAATGCGGCACTCGCTCACCGACGAAATGAATACACCTTTCTACACAAGAGGCTGTAATCCTACCGTTTCTATTTTACGAAAAAAAATAGCAGCATTGGCTCAAGCAGAAGATTCACTCATTTTTAGTAGTGGCAGTGCAGCGATATGTGCAGCAGTTATTTCGCAAGTGAAAGCTGGCGAGCATATTATTTGCGTAGCGAAACCCTATGGCTGGACAAACAAATTATTGACTGTTTTGTTGTCTCGTTTTGGCGTAACTCATACTTTTGTCGATGGCACAAATGCTGAAAACTTTGAAAAAGCCATTCAAAACAACACCAAATTAATATTTTTGGAAAGCCCAAATTCAATTACTTTCGAATTGCAAGATGTAGCCGCAGTCGTTAAAATTGCAAAAAAGCACAATCTTGTTACCATTATGGACAATAGCTATGCAACACCACTTTATCAATCGGCAATAGCGATGGGCATTGATATTACGGTTCATTCAGCAAGCAAATATTTGAATGGCCATAGCGATATTGTAGCAGGTGCTTTGTGTAGTAGCGAAAAAATTTGCCGCCACATTTTTGAAGGCGAATTTATGACTCTAGGAGGTATTATTTCGCCCAACGACGCATTTTTAATGTTGCGTGGTTTGCGTACCTTACCCATTCGTTTAGAGCGAGTTACACATAATACTTTAATCGTAACTGACTTTTTGGCACAACACGAAAAAGTCGAAAAACTGAACTATCCTTTCCACAAAGATTTTCCACAATATGAGTTAGCAAAAAAGCAAATGAAAGGTGCTGGTGGCTTATTTTCTATGCAGATAAAAGCTGAAAATATCGTACAAGTCGAGGCATTTTGCAATCACTTAAAACGCTTTTTGTTGGCTTGTTCCTGGGGCGGACATGAGTCTCTAATTTTTCCAATTTGCGTTTTACATACCTCCGAAAATTATAGTAATGTTGATTTGCCTTGGAATTTAGTGCGTTTTTATATTGGCTTAGAAGACCCAAAAGCTTTGATAGATGATTTGCAAAAAGCATTAGATTTTGCTTTTAAAATCTAGTTTTATTTACAAAAAAACATAAACCACTAAAAAGTTAAGAACAATTTACACTTCATTTTTTGATTATTTTTTTCTTTTTTTATACCAAAAAATTAGTCTTTAAAGCCAAAAAATGCTTACTTTCGTTCATCAAAAAATACAATTTCAAGCTCACAAAAATAATATGAATAGAATACAACAATTGAAAGATTTCTTAAAAGAAAGCCCAGACGACCCATTTTTGCGTTACGCCATTGCCTTAGAACATTTAAAAATACAAGAAGATGAAAAAGCATTAGATATTTTTCGTAACTTGCTGATAACCAACCCAATGTATGTAGGTACTTATTATCATATAGGAAAATTGCAAGAAAAAATGGAGCTTTTTGATGATGCTTTAGATAGCTACGAAAAAGGCATGACAGTAGCCAAAAAAATGAATGATAGGCACTCTTTCAATGAGTTGCAGGGTGCTTTTAATATGCTAAATGATGAATTGGAAGAGTGGTAAAACTGTTCTTTCCTGCTAAAAACAAAAAAGTACAAAACAAAATAACTACCCAAATATGTCTGAAAATTTTTTAGCTTACTTATGGAAATTACGCTTATTTGAACAAAACAATTTGACAAGTGAAACAGGCGAAAAAATATCAATTTTGTCTGTTGGCACAGAAAATACCTTGTCTGGCCCAGATTTTTTTAATGCTAAAATTAGAATTGACGATACTGTTTGGGCTGGCAATGTCGAAATTCATCAAAAAGCATCTGACTGGCTCAAACATCAGCATCAACACGACAAAGCGTATGACAACATCATTTTGCACCTCGTTTATGAAGCCGATATAGCTATCAAACGTGCCGATGAAAGCGTAATTCCAACTTTGGCTTTACAAAATCGGCTTGCTCCAAATTTGTATAGAAACTATTTGTTGTTGTTGTCAGATACTAAATGGATTCCTTGCGAAAACCTCATTCACGAAGTTGATGATTTCACTTGGCTGACATGGATTGACCGCTTATTGATAGAACGTTTGCAACAAAAAACAGCACCTATTTTGCAAAGTTTGCAGCAAAATCAAAACAGTTGGGAAGAGACTTTTTATCAATTTGTTGCACGTTCTTTCGGAGCAAAAGCAAATGCAATTCCTTTTGAGTTATTAGCAAAATCATTGCCTTTGGTCGTTTTGGGCAAACATAAAAAACAGCTTTTTCAGGTAGAAGCTTTGCTATTTGGGCAAGCTGGTTTGTTAGATAAAACTTTCAAAGATGAGTATCCTAACAAATTAAAAAATGAATATTTATTTCTGCAAAAAAAGTTTAATTTAACACCTTTATCAGCTCATATTTGGAAATTTGGAGGTTTGCGTCCGCCAAATTTTCCGTCAGTTCGTTTAGCTCAATTTGCAGCCTTGATACATCAGTCGAGTAGTTTGTTTTCTAAAGTTTTGAACACAGTAAAGCTCAAAGATTATAAAGATTTATTTCAAGTTCAGATAAGCAATTATTGGCAAACACATTATGTTTTTGATAAATTATCGAAAAAAAGAAAGAAAACTCTAGGACAATCAGCTCTTAATAGTATCATTATAAATACGATTATTCCAATTATGTTTGTATATGGCAATCAACGAGATATGCTACAATTTAAAGAAAAACCTTTACAATTATTAGAAGAAATTGCTGCTGAAAAAAACAGCATTATCAAGAAATGGAATGCTTTGGGTATTTCAACCAAATCGGCTTATGATACACAAGCTTTGTTACAATTGAAAAATGAATATTGCAAACATCAGAAGTGCTTATCTTGTGTTGTCGGAAATAAATTAATTAGAAAAAAATAATCACATCATTTTTTCAGCAAAATCTTATTAAAAACAAAAAATTAAAACGACTTTATGCCTCCATATACACAAAAAAACTTCAAAATTGGTGTTCGAGCTTTAGCAAAATCTGCCAAATATTTTTATTCCTTAAATATTAAAGGTGGTTATGCAGGCATACACGACCTTGATTCTGGAAAAGTGTATGGTGAGGGTTTTAGAGATAGTTCCGACCCCAATGAAATTTGGGTGCAACCTCCAGGAACACCTTATGTCGGCCAATGTTATTTGCGTGCCTATCACATTACTAACAAAAAACAATACTTAAAAGCTGCTATTTCAGTAGGAAAAATATTAGTTTGGGGACAATTGCCTGTTGGCGGTTGGCGATTTAAGTTAGACACCACAAATTTTGATGTCAATAATCCGCATGAACCTAATCCTAGCCCTAATTCTCATTATGGTGTTTTTGACGACCACACAACAACCGCAAACATTAGTTTTTTGATGAATTTACATCAAGAAATTAAAGAAAGTTGGCTATATACTGCTATCGACAAAGGCTTAGAGTTTGTGATGAAAGCTCAATTTGCTAATGGTGCTTGGCCACAACGCTTTCCATTAAGAGGTGGCTATCGAGATTTTTACACCTATAATGATGGCGTTATTAACAATTGTATTGCCCTAATGTATAAAGCTCATCGTTTATATGACAATTCACAATATTTGCGTAGTGCAGTGCAAGGTAGCGATTTTGTGTTGGCTTCGCAGTTAGCAAGCCCTCAAGCTGGCTGGGGTGAACAATATAATCACGATATGCAGCCAGATTGGGCGAGACCTTTTGAGCCTCCATGTGTGTGTCCAGCCGTTACGGTTCATTGCATTGGCAGTTTGCTTCATGCTTACTTATATACTAAAAACAAGAAATATTTACAAACTATTCCAGAAGCCATTGCTTGGCTAAAAGCAGCCGTTTTTGATGAAAAAAAATGGGCAAGACATTACGAAATAGGTACAAACAAGCCTTTTTATGTTCCTCGTAGCGGTGGAGCTAAATATTATGACTACAACAAATTGATAGAAAAAGATAGAAATAGTTTTGACTATCATCGTAGAGCTGCTTATGAAGGCATTGAACAGTTTTTTAATGAAATTAGTGAATTAGGAGCAACAAATTACATTGCAAAAAACCCCAATATTTTGGCAGAGTTAGAACCTTGTCAATATAAAAAGTATGTTCCTTCTTTTGGCATGAAAGAAAAAATGCGTCCCAAATTGCCAAAGTTAACAAAAAATGCAATAAAAAGTCTTGATAGCGAAGGTCGTTGGATTGGAACAGCAGGGTTGGCAAAAAAAATGAGAAAAAAACAAAACGTTGTTTTATGCCATATATTTGTTCGCAATTTCAATACAATTTGTGCTTATTTAGAAGAATTTCAAAGGCTACAAAACTCTAATAATGAATTACCTTCTGATTATGTTTAACAACAATAACATTTAAACATAAAAAAACGCAATTAACGATTTTATATAAAAAGTTAATTGCGTTTTTTATTGATGCAAACTAGAAAAATACAGCTATTCTCGGTTTAACAAAAGAAATTTTTTTTGATAGGAAAAACATACTATTTTTCAGTTCAAAAGGCCATAAAAATAGAAAACATTGGTCTTCTTAGCCTAAAAAAAATAGTATGTTTAAACTTTTGATAAAAAAAGTCCTTAAAAACTAATTGCTGACACAGAAAAACAAGCAAATATTTTTTATAATATTTATTTTATTTCAAAGCGAGAATAGCTGAGAAAAATAAACTGTTATTTCTAAAAGCTAACACCTTGATTTTCAACATAGATGCTAGACATTTAAAGCTTGCTTCTTTTCAATTAATTCATTTGCAATAGCTACTTCTGTGCCACCCATTCCTACGGAACATAATAAGATTTTTGCGTTTTGAGAAGGTTTCAAGTTTTCGTTTTTCAAAAAATCAGTATAGTCATATACTTTCGACAAATCGTGCATAAAAAAATTGTCGCCATACTTTTCTACTTGCTCTTTTGAATCCGTAACTATCAAATCGCAAGTTTCAGCAAAATCATTTGAAACCTCACTTTTTTCTCTTGTTTTTGGCCCAATAGTCGTAATAACCATCTTGTTTTTAAATATTTTTGGCGAAATCAAAGGTTTTTTGCTTCTTGTAGCCAATAATAAAGAGTCGACATGAGCTAAATTATGAATACTTTCGCAAGCCAAAATCTCTGTTTTGTGTCCTAATTTTGCTCGCATTTCTGCCAGAAAAATTTGCAAATTAGCCTTTGTTCTACCATAAACTAAGACCTTTTTAGGCTCTAAAGCATATACAAAAGCCTCCAAATGTATGCGTGCCTGATAGCCTGTACCTACAACTCCCAAAGCATTAATGCCTTTTGTTTGAAACCCACTTTGCATCACTGCATTGATGGCAGCAGTCCGATATGCACCGAGCAGTTGACTAATAACAATACCTTTTAATCGCCCTGTTTCATTGTCATAAACGACATTTAGTTGTGGCTGTACGCTAAAATCATTTCTAATAACATCATACAATCTAAAACCAATAGCCTTGAATGTTTCTCTTGATTCTCCTGCCGTAATTCGCAAGCTGCCGTTTTCGCCTGCTATATTTATTTTCGGCAGTGCCAAAAAATTGCCTGTGGCTTTTTCTGCAAAACATTTTTCTATAACAGAAATCACCATAGGAATCGTCAATAATTCGGCTGTTTCTTTTGCTTCAAGTAAAACATATTCTTTTTTCATTTTTTTGTTTTTAATGTTAAAAAATAGCTTTGAAAATAAACATCAACTCGCTTTTGTGACAAAAAAACTATAATTGCTTTTTTATTTCTTGCCATTCTTCTCTCAAAATGCCCATACCAACAGAATCGTGATACTCATTTTCTACTATTCGAGCTTTTCTAAACCTTGCTTCCTCTCGAAACCCTAATTTTTCTCCCAACTTTATCATACCAATGTGTCCTCCCCAAGTACGCAAATCTAAGCGAACAATATCCTTATCAATCGCAAACAAATAATCTATCCACAAATATAATGCTTCAAAACCAATTCCCTTTCCCCAATTTTTATCATCATAAATCACCAAACCAATAGATTTCCAAAAGGTTTCTTCACTTTGCCAATACCACGAAACCGAACCCAAAAATTCATTATCTAATTTGTTAGCAATAACTAGGCTTCTTCGTGGTTGTGGCCATTCTTTGTTTTTTATGCGTGCTTTTTCTTTTTCAATACTAATATCCAATTCCGCTTGCGTCATTTTGGCATAATATGGGCCATTATATTTCATCCAAAGATGCTGTGTACCTGTATTCCAAAAACGATAAGGCATAAGGTCACTCAATTCCCAATCTCGCAAAATAATTCTCTTTGATATAAACTTTTTGTTTTCCATTTTTTGCTTTTACTTTTTCTGAAATCAAATTTTTATTTAGTAAAACCTAACATATTTTCATTAACAATTCAAAAATAGTGTTTTTTATTCAATATTAAAAATTCCAAATAAATATTCAAAGAGAAAACTAGATTTATAAGTCGATTTTTAGCTAAAAAAATGTCTTTTTTAGTATCTTTAGTAAAATTTATAGATACAAAATATTTAGCATCATGAAAAAACAAATACTTAAATATATTCTTTTACTTATTTTTAGTATATCATTTTTTATTTTTCAGAAATTAAATGCACAGACAGCACTTTCAAATTTAGAGTTAGAAACAAAACTTAACAATAGGTTTTATTTGATAGATGAGAAAGACAACATGTTGTATCTTTGGGTCAATGTAAAAGGAAATCCTATTATTTACAACAAAGAAAAAACACCAATAAATGTAGCCTTAGTTTTGGATAGAAGCGGTTCGATGTCTGGAGCGAAATTAAATTATGCTCGAAAAGCAACAAAATATATCATTGATAATTTAGGAAAAAAAGATAAATTATCTATCATTACTTACGACCACCGAGTTACGCTTGTGAGTCCTTCGTCTTATGTGAAAAAGAAAAAAAAGCTAAAAAAGCAAGTAGATTTAATTGTGCATGATGGAGCAACAAATTTGAGCGGTGGTATGTTTGAAGGCTATGCACAAGTTCAAAAATCTTATGAAATGGGCTATGTCAATCGAGTTTTGCTCATGTCAGATGGTTTGGCAAATAGAGGCATAACCGACCGCTTTCGCCTGCAAGACAGCGTAAAACACTTAAACAGAATAAATAATATCACAATTTCAACTTTTGGATTAGGTGCAGATTTTGATGAAGATTTGATGGAAGCTCTAGCAGATTATGGCGGTGCAAATTATTATTTTATAGATAAAGCAGAGAAAATTCAATCTATTTTTAGCAAAGAATTGCAGTATGTTCAGTCTGTTATTGCTCAAAATGTAATGCTAAATGTGGAATTTCCTACCGATGTTTTGAACTTAGAAGAAGTGTATGCTTATCCTTTTTTATTGCACGAAAATCAAGTAAGTATTAGTTTTAGCGATATTTTTGCGACCGAAGAAAAAGCAGTTCTATTAAGTTTTAAAATAAATGAAAACGCAACAAAAGACATTAAATTAAATGTCTCTCTTACTTATAACAATATTCAGGAAAAAGAAAAAACTACCTTTTTACAGCAAAAAATAGAGATGAAAGCTAGTTCGGAACAACAAGAAATAACAGCTCATAAAAATAAAGATGTAAGTAAAAACATTGCGATTTTTAAATCTAATAAGTTGTTAAGCAAAGCTATTTATGAAGCAGATAAGGGCAACTATGAGCAAGCACGTTTTTTGACAAGTGAAAGCAAGGAAACTTTAGCAGGTTTGATAAATAACTTTCCTGCCGATTCGATTTTGCTCAAACAACAGGCTCTAAATGACGATTATTTGTATCAAATTGGCCACATTGAGCGGTATAATGAGTATAGAACGAAAATGTTGCAGAAAAATACGAAAAATGAAAATTATAAAATAAGAAAACGAAAAGAATAGGCGACTGTTTAGTTTTAGAGCATTGTTTATGCTAGTTAATTTTGAAAAAAAGCTTATTTTGCACTATGATTTTTTTAGAAGGTTATCTAGTTGGTTTAGGGCTAATTTTATTGATTGGCCCTGTGTTTTTTACGCTCTTGCAAAGTACGCTACAATATGACTATAAGTCTGGTTTGGCGGTAGCTTTGGGCATTTTTGTGAGTGATGTTATGTGTGTTTTATTGTGTTCTTTTGGAGCTGCTCCCTTGCTTGAACAAAACCATAATCAATTGATATTCAGTTGTTTAGGTGCAGTTATTCTATTTGGCTTTGGTTTAAAATTTTTGTTGAAACCATCGCTAAATTTTGAAACTTCTTTGCAATTGAAGGCGACAGATTATATCAATTTTTTTATAAAAGGTTTTTTAGTAAATTTTGTCAATCCTTTCGTGTTTATTGTTTGGATAGGAATTATTGGGCTTGCTAGTGCTAAATATAACACAAATCAAACGTTAGGAGTTTACTTAACAGGTGTTTTGTTAGGCATCTTAACAACTGATACACTAAAAGCTTTATTTGCACATAATATCAAAATTTTATTGCAACCCAAATATTTGCAAATATTATATCGTATCGTTGCTATTTGCTTATTAGGTTTTGGGTTTCGATTGCTATATGTTGCCTATACATTGATTTAATCAAAAGATACTTTTAACAAACAAAAATCACATTTTCAATGTTGCTTCCATCACATCTTGTATAGAACCATAAGTTTTATTAGTATAAGCATTCAGTTTTTTTGTAGGAATCCAAGCTACTTTCGTGATGCCTTCAGCAGCCTGTGGCTTGCCTTTTTGCAGTTTTCCACAATACATTTTAAACCAATAAGTGCATTTCAAGTTTCGCTGTCCTCTTTTGTTAAAAAAAGTATGGTATGTGATATTATTTTTGTTGGCTTCCATAAAAATAGCATTTTCTATATTCAAATGAGTTACACCAGTTTCCTCCTCCACTTCTCTAATAGCCGCTTCTGCTATCGTTTCGCCTTTTTCTACCTTTCCTTTTGGCAAATCCCATTTATCATTCCGATAAATTAACAAAGCTTCTTTTTTTTCATTAAAAGCCACACCACCAGCTGCATTAACAAGTTTATAATTCGCTTTGAAATCTGCTTGTACTTGTTCAATAGTTTTTCCCATAATATATACTGCCTTGATACCGTGGTTTTTGGCTTCAATATGGCTAATAATGGCTTGCAAATCTTTTTGATGCCGATAGCTTACCTGCAAAACATCAGACTTATGTTCAATATGTTTAGATGTATCATAAGTAGTCAGATACATAGGGGTATTTTTGATAAAAACTTTATACATGTTTGAATAAGTTCTTTTTGTTTCGTGATAAATTTGCAAGATATACTTTTTTAAACCTACTAGATGTAAACCAATATTTAGAAGGCTATTTCTTTTTGCATAGCCAAATATCTTCTCTCATAATTCGATAACGTTCAATAATTTCATCATCTAATTCATAAAAATATTTGTCTAAAACTACCTCAAAACCAGCCTTTTCCAATCTATCTTTTTTGTCCATTCCATAAGTACGAACATGGTCATTCTGCCCATAAATGCGTTCCAATTCTTTTGGGTCTGTGATGCTCAAATCTTCTAAAGTTTCGGCAGCATCTCTCATCGGCGTTTGCAATATTGCCCAACCGCTTGGTTTTAACACTCTATGCAACTCACTCATAGCCTTGTGGTCATCTGGAATATGTTCGAGTACATGATTGCAAACAATAACATCAAATACATTGTCTGGCATCTGAATATCCGTAATATCCATTTTTACCATCGCAGTCGGCATATCCAAATCGGCACTTAAATAGTCGATATTTGGAGCATCTTTAAATATTTTTTGAAGCTGGTCTTCTGGAGCAATATGTAACATTTTTATATCTCGCTTAAAAAGGTCTGTTCTTTCATAAAAATATAATCGCAAACCACGATGACGCTCCAATGACAAACACCAACGGCACAGCACATTATCTCTTTTGTTGTAGCCATAAGAGGCAAATTTTCGAGAGGTGTGTCCACAACAAGGGCATTCATGCTTTTTACCTGCATAGAGCAACGAACTTGCTCGCAGAGCATAGCCGCCTAACACACGCAAATATTTTTTCGGTACTACTTTTTCAGCAGTTTGTTTTAATGTGTATGTTTCAAACATCTGTTTTAATTTATTTTTTGCATTTTTCGCTTTTCCAAAACAATAAGGCACAAAGTTAATGAATTATTGTTTTGCGTTTTATTTTATGCCAAAAAAAATTTCTTTTGAGCAGTAGATATGCTAATTTTTGAAAAACTGTCATAAATTTTATTTCAAATATTTTTTATTAAAAAAAAAAGCAGTAACTTTGCAGCATCATATTTCAATATCTCATCAATTTCTAAATATTGTTTGTTAGCAAAGATTTATGAAAACATAAAAAAACATGGCCTTGTAGTTCAACTGGATAGAATATCAGATTTCGGCTCTGAGGGTTGAGGGTTCGAATCCTTCCAAGGTCACAAAAAACGGCATAAAGCTTTGATTATCAAGGTCTTATGCCTTTTTTTATTAAGTAAAGTAAACAACTTTTTTTATATCTAAAATAGTGCTTGGCACTTAATAAAGCAACAACAACATGAATTATTTACTTTCTTTTGAAACGCCTCAAATTGAGAAAATCCATGAAGGCAAAGTGCGTGATAGTCTTCGCATCGACGATAACACAAGAATGATTGTGGTTACTGACCGCCTTTCTGCGTTTGATAGAGTATTGGACACGCCAATTCCAAATAAAGGGGCTGTTTTGAATGGTATCGCTAATTGGTGGTTTGAACAAACGACAGACATTATTCCTAATCACTTGATTCGTCAGATTGACCCAAATATTACACTCGTAAAAGAGGCCAATCCTATCAAAGTAGAGGTAATTGTTAGAGGTTATTTGACAGGTTCTATGTGGCGAGGCTACAAAAAAGGTAAGCGTACTTTTTCGGGGGTGACAGTACAAGATGGTTTGACAAAAAATCAACGTTTCGAAAATCCAATTGTTACGCCAACGACAAAGGAGAAAAACGACCGACCAATTACGCCAGAAAATATTGTAATTGAAGGCTTAATTGATGCGGCTACTTACGCTCAAATGGAGAAAGTAGCACTTCAATTATTTGCTAGAGGTACAGAATATTTGGCATCGAAAGGCATTGTTTTAGTAGATACAAAATATGAATTCGGCTTGATTGATGGCGAATTGATTTTGATTGATGAAATGCACACGCCAGATTCTTCTCGTTTTTGGAGCGTTGCAGATTATAATGCAAATCCAGAAACAGCTACGCAAATCGACAAAGAATATGTGCGTCAGTGGTTGATTGCCAATGACTATCCGATGGAATTGAGCGATGAAGTAGCGGCAGAAGCTAGTTTGCGTTATATCAAAATGTATGAATTGATTACTGAAAAGCCTTTTGTTGAGACTGGCGAGCCGACTAAAAATCGCATGACACGCAATTTAGTGAACGAAGGTTTGATGAAAGATGCGTTTGTAGCCATTATTATGGGTTCAAAATCTGATTTGACGCATTGCAGAAAAATCAAAGGTCACTTAGAAAAATATGATGTATTCGTAGATATGCGTGTGGTTTCTGCACATAAAAATGGCGAGCGTATTGGCGGCATGGCGGCTGTTTACAACAATTCGGTAGAAGCTGGTGCTGTGATTGCAGTGGCTGGTCGCTCGAATGGTTTGGGTGGTGCGTTGTCTGCCAACTTCAATGTGCCTGTTATCAACTGTCCGCCTTATAGCAATAAAACGGATTTGATGCTTAATATCAATTCTTCTTTGGTGATGCCTTCTAGAACGCCTGCTTCAACGGTTGTTCATACCGACAATGCGGCTTATGCGGCTGTTAGAAGCTTGAATTTGCAGCGTTTGCGTGAGCAAGTAAGCCAAGAAATTGCCGATATGAAAGCTGATTTGATTGTAGCTGATGCTAGTTTGCGTCAGGCTGTTGAGGAATTACAAGCTTAGGAAATAACGTTTTTTAGCTTTTGCTAGAGATTAAAAATGGTCAAATAGAAGTTTATTTTTTGCTTCTGTTTGACCATTTTTTTTAGCTATCAAATTCTTTTTTTTGCCTCAAAATTATTTCATAAAATTCGGAAAAAGAAGCACATTTTTCACTCATATCAAGCAAAGCATAATCATCTTTGTCAATTTTGCTAACAAGACTATTAATCTCTTTGCTTTTTTTCTTATACGATAAATTTGCCAAAACGTAAATGTCATTAAGCGTGTCGGCTGGGTGAAAAAAAGCAGTTTCTGGGTTTATATTTCGCAGATTAAAACCTAATTTTTCGTTGATATATTCTGCTGTCAGTTTTTCGTCTATTTGCTCAAACACATCTTCAAAGCCAAGAAACCAAGCCTCTACTTCCATGATAGCAAACAAAAAATGTATGTTATTGGGTTGAATAGCTCGTTTATCTATTTGTTCTTGCGTAGCCTCTTTGAATAGTTGATTTAATTCTTCATAAATTTGAGCGTTTTTGGCCTCTTCTCTATAACTTTTGCCATACATATCTCGCAAGCCAATAATGGTATGAAAACCGCTATTCCACATATATTTTTCTCTTTTCAAAATGCGAGATAACACAGCATTATCATTGCCTACATTGATAATCTGAAAATAAAATGTAGTTTTATTATGCTCTCTATTTGGAAATGAATAGTCTGTTTCATGAAAATTGTAATCCGTAAATAAATTATAACATTCCAAACTAATATTTTGATAATCGAAAACTCGCAATAAAAATTCCCTTACGAAAATAAGTTCTGTGTGTCCTTCCACAAAAATAGCTACCTTTCTCATATTTTGGGCTTGATATAGTCAGATGCGAAAAAATCAAAATTAGATAATCCTGTAAACTTAAATTTTTTGAATAATGCTTCGTGTGTTTGAATATTAATGGCAGTTACTATTTTTCCTTCTCTTTGCAATACATTCCAATATTTTATATCTACGACATCCATCAAAAAACTGTCATTTGAAGTCGCAATCAGTTGAATATTAGTATTCATACATTTGTTAAAAATGAGCTTGCCTAATTTTGTCGCCCTTTCATAATCAAGCCCTTCGCATAAATCATCTATCACAATTGTCGCTGGCTTCTTTTGATATATCAAGTATTCCAAATAAATTAAGATAGACAAAGCTCTGAACATTCCTTGCGATAGATTTTGAAGTAATATTCTTTTCTTTAAGTCTTTTTCTTTTATTAAAAGTGTAAAAAAATCGTTTAAAGCATCCATCACTTCTACATCTTCTATACTTTCTATATTATAGCCGAGATTATTTAAATTAAGTATAACATTCTCTTTATTTTGTTTTTTCAAAGCAGAAAACAAGTCTGAAACATTAGCAACATTTGTTAACAAGCTATATTTTTTTTCAGCTAAAAAAGATGCTGAAGGAGTTATATGAGCAAATTTAAAACCATAAGAATGTTCAGCCCAAGAAATAATATCTTCTAAAAATGGATATTCTTTTACATCTCGTCGAATATGTAAAATTAACTTATTAGATGGTGGATTTATTTCGTGCCAATTAGAAGTAGTGTTTGATTTTATAGCTGCCGAAAAACTATCATTTCTTTTTAAAACAGTGGTATTATTTATCAATAAACTTTCGTGAAACACACCTTTTTCTTCTTCTGCTGAAAAACAATATTCAATGATTTCTTTTTTGTTATTTTCAAACTTAACATTCCATTCTTCTTCAAAATTTAAATCTTTTTTTTGTGTTATTATTTTATAAAACAAATCTATAATAGCCAATGTTCTTGATTTTCCAACCGAATTTTTGCCTACTATGAGATTTACAGCATCAAATTTAAGGTTTTGTATATCCCAATTTTTATCTTGATACGATAATTCAATTAATTTCATGTATTTCTTATTAGCATTGTTATAAAAACAATTCATTTTTATTCTGAAATGAATAATAAAGTTTTTCTATCAAGTTTCCAAACAAATAAATATTTTTCTACTCAACAAACAAAAAACAACCAACCTACAATTTATTGCAAGCTAGTTGTTAAATTTTATTTTATTTGTTTATAAACATTTTAATTTATCGTGCAATCATCATTTTTGTATGAGCCATATAATTGTCGTTTTCTAACTTCACAAAATACAAACCAGCAGATATATTAGCTACATTTATCTGTATATTTTTCTGATTTTCAAGCACTTGCATTTGCTTTACTACCCTACCTACATTATCAATAATCGTAATTTTAGCTTTTTGAGTTGTTGCTTTTTGCCAACTAAAATGAGCAGTTTGAGAGGTTGGATTTGGATAAACTTGCATCGTTTCAGTGATTTGTGGTAGTGTATTTTTGATACCTACAATATCATCGCCAAAATTAATATCATCGAGATAAAGGTTATTTCCTTCGCCTCTAATTTGTCGAAAACCGATAGAAGCATTGCGAGCATAAGCGAAATCTTGAAGTGGCACAACAACCTTTTTCCATTGCTCTGCTGTTGGCAAAAATTCACTTGTAGTAGGAGTTGTCGTTACCAAATTGTCGGCATACCATTCATTTACAGCATAAAAATTTTCTCCACAATCTACCGAAACAATTAGTTGCAAAACATCGCTAGAGTCTGCTTCATTTTGCAAACTATAAGCCACATAAAATTCTAAAGCTGGCGTAGCACTAGCATTCAAATTGATGTTTTCAAAAATAATTTCGTCTTCTGCACCTAAACTATTATAGCCCAAGTTTTGTATCATAGCCGAATGTGAATCCAACGCACCGGCATTGCTATTTTGCTCAAAACCTACATTATCGTCATTTATGATTTGCCAATCTGCTGCTGCAAAATCGGTATTAAAATCTTCTGTTATCGGTAGCTCCTCTCCTTCGCTTACGGTCGCAAAACCTGCAACCAAGCTGTTGTTTGTTGGGTCAAAATCTGGAACAGCATTTGGATTTTGCAAAGTAATAGCTATTTCGTGAAAAACTCCTGCATTCAATACGCTAATACCAGGCAATGTAACCTGTGCATACTCAAACTGTTGCAGTTCGCCTGTCCATTCAAAATTTTGTGCTGCACCGCCATCTATAGCATAGGTAATTTGAACATACAATAATGGTAAAACGCCAAAATTTTGAAATTCAACAACAGGCTCAACTACTGAACAGTTGCTGCCCCCAAAAGGTGATTCAATATTTTCGATGAGAACATTCGAATCTCCCATTTCAAGCGGCTGACAAGCACCTGCATTTTGAGCCAAATTGTAGCGAAAACCACCAAAAGCAACAATTGCTCTCACTCTTTCTTTTTGGCCAAGTGTGAATAGATTGCTACAAGCATCGTCGGCATAATCCATATAATTTTGAACCATATCTGGCAAATCTGGGCTTTCATTGCTGCATTGATTGAGACTTAACAAACAAATAAAATTCGGTTCAGATGTGCGTGGTGTGTCTTCTACTTCGTCGTCTTCGTTGCAACTCGTCGATTGATTACTTCCCCCCCATGGGTGCATCAAATTTAGGTAATGGCCAATTTCGTGAGCACCCGTTTTGCCAGCATCATAACTAGGCGACACATTTCCTGTTGTGCCAAAAGCATAATACACAATAGCCAAGCCATCGACCGCAGCAGAAGGGGCAGAACCTGGACGGTAAGCATAGCCTAAAATGGTTTCGTTAGAATCATTATTGACAATATTGTTTACCACCCAAATATTTAAATAGTTTTGGCTTGGCCAAGCTTCTATACCACCTGTTTCCGAAAATTTCATATCGTCTATATCGAAGTTGGCAATACTTGTGGAGGTTCGTGTGATGCCTGTGGTTGGGTAACCATTTGGGTCTTGCTGTGCAAGGCAAAATTCGAGTTCCATATCGGCTGCTACATCTTGAAAAATATCTAATGTATTGGCAGCATCAGCGTTTTGTCTTCTAAAAATTTCGTTCAAAGCATCAATTTGTGAATACACTTGCTCATCGCTGATATTTGAAAAAGAATTGCTGATAGTGCTGATAACATGCACAACAACAGGAATAGTTAATACTTCTTCCATTTTGGCTACCTTGCCTTTGTTTTTCGCTATCCATTCTTGCGTATGTGTTTCTATTTTTGCCATACGCTCCGCAACAAGTGGGTTTTCGTGAACAGCTTTTGCTACGACTTCATCTGTGCCACATTTTTTTACATTTTCCGCTTTGCTAAAAGTATGATAACAGCAAAGAAATATGAACAGTACTAAGACTTTTTTTTTCATGTTTAGTTTTTTGTTTTATAAAACTACACCTTCAAGATGGGGTGTCGAATTTCGTAGTGTTTTTTTATAAACATTCGCCCTATTTTTTGTAAGAAATGACAAAATAATAAGTCTTACATATTAAAAAA
>JBMZCV010000025.1:0-38132 GCA_049613665.1 Chitinophagales bacterium
TTTGCTTTTGGGCAAATTTAAAATTTTTGACCAAATGATTTCACTTTGAACCAAATATCTAACTGTTGCGAAAAAACTATAAAAACATTTTCTAAAGACCTCTCACTATTTTGCTAATATTTTTTGCCAAACTCATGGTATAAAAATGCAAGCAAGGAACGCCAAACTCTTGCAAAGATTTCGCTTGAGCAATCGTCCATTCTATACCAACTTGTTTGACAGCTTCGTCTGTTTTGCATTTTTCTATGGCAGCGACCAAATCTTCGGGCAAATTGATATTGAAAATTCCTGGCAATCTATACACTTGGCTACGTCTAGTAATTGGTTTGAGGCCTGGAATAATAGGCACAGAAATGCCTGTATTTCGACAAGCTTTCACAAAATCAAAATATTTTTGGTTGTCAAAAAACATTTGCGTAACGATATAGTCTGCTCCTGCATCAACTTTTTGCTTTAGATATCGCAAATCGGTTTTGAGATTTGGTGCTTCGCTATGCTTTTCGGGATAGCCAGCTACGCCAATACAAAAATTGGTTTTAATACCATTTTGCAAATCTTCTTCCAAATAAATGCCTTTATTTAGATTAACGGTTTGCTCTACTAGTTCTATTGCATTTTTATTTCCTTTGACTTCAGGAATAAAACGCCCTTCACTTTTTACAGCATCGCCACGCAACAGCAATACATTGTCGATGCCCAAATAGTTTAAATCTAGCAAAGCATCTTCTGTTTCACTTTTCGTAAAACCACCACAAACCAAATGTGGCACAGCATCAACTTTATATTTGTAGCGAATGGCTGCACAAATTCCAACTGTGCCTGGTCGTTTTCTGACATATACTTTTTCGTACAAGCCACTCTCTCTTAGCTTATATTTGTATTCAGCCCTATGGTAGGTAACATTTATAAATGGCGGTTTGAACTCCATTAATCTATCTAAAATTCTATACATCGCTTGAATACTTTTGCCTTTTAAGGGTGGCAAAATTTCAAAAGAAATAGGTGTTGTGCCGTTGTTGTTTAAATATTCGGTTACTTTCAAAATATTTATTTATATGGTTTTTCGTTTAAATAATGTCAGCTATTCTCGTTTTAGCATCAAAGTGTCTTTTTGTTGAAATGAGAATAGCTGAATAATGTTTAATGCACTAAATCTTATTCACAAAAAATGTAAGTAAATTTCAAAACAATATTGTATAAATGCAACAAAGAAATTTGCATAGCTTTGGCAAAAGTTACTGTAAAACGAGGTGGTAAGCATTTCTAAAAATACTTACCACCTCGTTTTATTACTATTTACTATCTAAACTTTTTGTGAATAAATGTATTAATGTTGTTTAATTTCTTTTTCGTATTTAGTCATAAATTTTCGATACAATTTTTTTTGCTTATTGTCCAAATCTACACTTCTACCTCTGATAAATGCTTGCTCAATATGATGTGTTCTCATATCCAAAGCATCACCTTTTGATACAATTAAAGTAGCATCTTTTCCTTTTTCGAGTGTTCCAACAGTTTCGTCAATACCCAAAATTTTGGCAGCATTGCTTGTTATGCTCATCAAAGCTTGTTCTTTTGTGAGGCCATAAGCTGCTGCTGTGCCAGCTTCAAACGAAATGTTGCGTTGGTCCCAAAAACCGTCCCAACCAGAGCCTACTGTTATACAATATAAAATGCCTGCATCTTGCAATATTTTTGGCAATTTGTAAGGCAAATCTACATCTTCATCTGCACGTCTTGGCAAGTTATGAGTTTTGTTGATAATGATAGCCACATTGTTATCTTTCAGAATATCGGTTGCCATCCACGAATCTTGGCCACCCACAATCACTAACTCTAGCTCAAATTTCTTAGCAAAATGTACGGCAGCTACTATTTCTTTGATATAATCGGTTTTGACATACAGTTTTTTATTTTTAGAAAATAAGTCGCACATCGCTTCTAGCTTCAAATTTGTTGTTCCTCCATTCTTATTGCTACAATATGCCTTTGCTTCTGCAAAAGTTTGTTCAAAATCGCTTGTTTGTTTCTCATATTTTTCGTTTTTCTTGATTTTTCTTTCTTTCCAAGAATAGCTAAACATGCGTGGCCAAGCCATATAAATAGCATCATCCATTTTGTAGGCTGCATCTTCCCAGTTCCATGCTTCTAGCTCTACAATGCTTGATTGGCCAGAAACAGCTCCGCCATTAGGCGTAACTTGTGCCAACAAAACACCGTTTGACCGAACAGTTGGCGTAACTTCCGAGTCAGTATTATAAGCAATGATACTTCTCACATTCGGATTAAAAACACCCGTTTCTTGATAGTCTCTTGTTGCTCTTACTGCTCCAATTTCTGCCAAGCCCATATTTGTATTAGCCGCAATAAAACTTGGATAGATTTCTTTGCCTGCAAGTTCGATAGTTTCTGCATTTTCGGGCAAATCTGTGATGCTTGCAACAGTACCAATATCTTTAATTTTGCCATTTTCTAAAATAATCAAACTATTTTCGATGACTTCACCATTGCCAATATGAGCAGTACCGCCTTTCAAAACAATAGATTTGTTATCGTTTACTTGTGTTTTTTCTACTGATTGAGCTTGCAGAAAAAATCCGTTTAATAAAAATAATAATATGTAAATTTTTGATAATGAAGTTAATGTTTGTTTCATAATTGTTTTTAAATTGTGAAAAAGTGCTTAATGTAACTCATTTTTAGGTTTTTTGCAATAAAAACAAATGGTGTTTTTATGCTATTTTAGGCAAGATAGCTAAATGCCTTTGAAAATAAAATAGTAATAGTTACTTTTTATTTAAAATATCTCAAAACTCTGTCTCTGTCATAATTGGCTTTATTGTTTTTGTGATACAATTCGATGAAAACAACCTCTTTTTCTTTTTCAAAGAAGCATAGATTAATCGTAATCCTGAATTTTGCCCACGACTTTAAAACGCCAATACAAGTCTTAAATCAAAAGTTGCATTTATAAGAGGCTGTTTAGATTTTGTTTTTGATGCTGAAAAAGCTAGATTTTTTGTTCAAATTGATACTTTTTTGAGTGGCATAGCACCGCTACGGCTCGAAAAAAAGGGAAAATTTGAGCGGAAAAGATGCTTTTTTTAAGCCAAAGAATAGAATTTAAACAGCCTCTAAGTTGAATCTAAGCATTTTAATCACACAAGTTTCCATATTCAAATCATTGATTCTAAAACTTATTGGAGGACTTGCATTTGGCCGAATTCGTAATACTTGTTTTACTGTTGCTAAATCAATTTCCAAACTGAGATACTTTTTTTCAGCTTTCTTAAATTCTTTTATTTCGCTAAATATCATTTCACTTTATTTGAATAAAAAGTTAAGTGCCAACACTAATATAAATATAGCCTGTTTCACTAAACTTCATAGTTTCTAACTGAATAATGTTTATCTCTATAAAAAACTAGCTCATAATTCAATATTTCCCCTTCTTTTGAGGCTGTCCAAGGCATATCTCCATGTGTATAATCAGACATCGCTGTTGCCGAAAAGTTGGCAAATTGTTCAATAACATGGTCAATAACACTTGTTTCGCTTGCTTTGAGAGCAGTTAAATCTGCTTTGACTAAAGGAAAATAACGGATTTGCTTAGTATCTTTGTACTTTATTTTTAGGCTTTGTATTTCATCTTTTGCTATCATTTTTTGCAATATTGCATCTAATTTTTCAGGCATTGGCCCATGCAATATTTTGCGATAAGTAGCTCCTGTTAGTTGCTCTTCATATAATTCATAGTAGTTGAAATCTGCAAAATACAATATCTTGTTCAACATACCTATATCTATATTTGGTCTTCCTACACATTTTTCGAGCAGGTATAAAAGTACATTTTTAAATTTTTTGGTTTTTAAAGAAGGCTCTGAAATTCTCATCTCACTAGCTTCTGTTTCATGTTCATCTATTTGCAATTGTTCTACCAACTCAAAATTTTCTGCAAAAAAACGGTCTATTAAAAAACCCAACTGATATGCCAACTTCTGAAACTCTAATAAATTTAAGTTTCTTCTTCCTAGCTCAATTTGTGTTAATGATGGCCGTGAAATTTCAATACTTTTTGCCAAGTCTGTTTGCGATAAACCTCGAAATTTTCGTATTTTTGCTATTCGCTGTCCTATTTGTTTTTGTGATAGTTGTACCATTTTTTATGTAAATTAAATTTTTGATTTTTTTGTAACAATTCATCTAATAGTTTTTTTATCTCAAAAGCTCATATCTAAACAGTTAAGTTTTTTTAAGTGAAGATATAAAATGTTTGAATAAAAAACATTTTTATGTTCTATAATAATACTTTTTTTATAAAAACAAAAAAAAACAGCCAAATTAACTAAACTTGCTTTTTCTTACCTATATTTGCTAGTCTAACAATAAGTCTGCCTAAGTGCCAAGCAGTATTTAAATAAATAGCTGATTCGTTGCTAACTCATCGAAAATTTGGATGTTAGTTTCAACAAGCGGTTACATTAATATTGTCTAGGTATTTATTTATCAAAAAAAATGCTATTTTGAAACAATTTTTAAACAGAATCATACAAGGAAACTGCATTGAGGTATTGGCTCAACTGCCCGAAAAATCGGTGGATATTATTTTTGCAGACCCTCCTTACAATTTGCAACTGCAAAAAGACTTGTATCGCCCCAACCAAAGCAAGGTAGATGGCGTTTTTGATAAGTGGGATTCGTTTCAGTCGTTTCAGGAATATGATGATTTTACGAAAGCATGGTTGCTGGCCTGTCAGCGTGTGTTGAAAAAAAATGGCACTATTTGGGTCATTGGTAGCTACCACAATATTTTTAGAGTTGGAGCAATTATGCAAAATTTGGGTTTTTGGATTTTAAACGATATCATCTGGGTAAAATCTAATCCAATGCCAAACTTTCGAGGTACTCGTTTTACGAATGCACACGAAACATTGATATGGGCTAAAAAACAGCAAAAAGCGAGCTATACGTTTCATTACAAAAGCATGAAAATATTTAATGACGATGTGCAAATGCGTAGCGATTGGTATTTGCCTATTTGCTTGGGAAAAGAACGTATAAAAATTGATGGCAAAAAAGCTCATTCTACCCAAAAGCCAGAAGACTTGCTCTATCGTGTGTTGCTATCGAGCAGCAATGTAGGCGATGTAGTCTTAGACCCTTTTTCGGGAAGCGGCACTACGGCTGCTGTTGCAAAACGACTCGGCAGGCAGTTTATTGGCATCGAACGAGAAACTAAATATATTGAAGTGGCCAACAAGCGTTTAGAAAATGTAAAGCCACTTGCGATAGACCTTCTCAATTATAATGTAGAACGAAAACCGCCTCGTGTGCCTTTTGGCTCGCTCATAGAAAAAGAAATGATTGTGGTAGGCGAATATTTGTTTTCCAAAAACAAAAAATATCAAGCACAAGTATTGGCAACAGCAGTTTTACAAAATGAAGAAACGCAAGCTTCTATTCATAAAATGGGAGCAAAAATGATGGACAAAAGCTCTTGCAATGGCTGGACATTTTGGTATGTAGAGCGAGAAAACAAATTAGTGAGCATAAATGCGTTAAGAAAATCGTATATAGAAACTTATTTGATGATTTAATGGTTGAGTACATTGTAATTTATTAAATAGTGCTTGGCACTTGATTATTAATTTCATTAAAAAGAAAATTTACATCATGTCGGATAAAAAAAGAGAAATAAAAGTAATTGCCACCAATAAAAAAGCCTATTTTCAATACGAAATAGTAGATAAATATAAGGCTGGAATAGTATTGACAGGCACAGAAGTAAAATCGGTTCGAGGTGGGCGTGTGAGTATGAGCGACTCGTATTGTGTATTTATTCGTGGCGAATTGTGGCTTCGTAGTATGCACATTGCTGAGTATCAAGAAGGCGGCTTAAACAATCATGTGCCTAAACATGAGCGAAAAATATTGCTCAATAAAAGAGAACTTCGCAAATTAGAAGTCAAGACTAAAGAACGAGGTTTTACGATTATACCTGTTCAAGTATTTTTGAATGAAAAAAACCTTGTAAAAGTAGTCATTGCCTTAGTAAGAGGTAAAAAACTATTTAGCAAAAAAAATACGATAAAAGAAAGAGACATTAAACGTGATATGGCCAGAAGTGTGCGAGATTATCGCTAAAAAACTTACTTGGCAATTAGAAAAGTCACTAAAATGTTTTTTAATGTAAAAAATTTTTGATATTTTTAAACAAAGCGTAACTTTTAGGCTTAAAAAAATGTAACTATTTTGGTGTAGCCTTTTTAGCTAAAAAATAGACGTTTTTAGCTAAAATTGCCACAACATAAATGGTTGTCAAAAAATCAAAAAAGAGATGTACCAATAAATTTTGATTATTACATTTTTTATGTAAATTTATTCAAACATTGATACTTATATATCAATGCTATTCATTGTTTTTTCAACGCTCAAATTTTCTTATAAGTGAAAGACCTATTTCAATCCTTTTTCTATGCGCTCGTTGTTGGGCTAGTGGCTTTTTGCTTCATTGTGTTGATAGACCGAAATATCGGCTCTATTCAGTGGAACAATAATACAGAAAAAAATGACCGCCTCAAAAAAGAGGCTGATAAATATGCCGATAATCTTGATAAAATGGTAGAGAAATCGCTAGATGTTTATGACAAAGTGGTAAATGATGGCAAAGGAAGACGCAAAAAAACTACTACTCCGCCACCGCCAAAAAAGCAAACAGAATCGACTGAAATAAAGGATAATACGAAAACCGTAGCTGATAAGCCAGCAACTACTGATGATACTAAGGTTGTAGCAGAAAAAGATGATACTTCACCTTTTGAAAATATTCAATCAACTTCTTCAAATAGTGCAACAAGCGGTTATCAAATTCAGGTGGGAGTTTTGGTAAAAAATACGGATTTAACACCTTACAATAGTTTGCATGATTTGGGAAAACTCAAAACGCAAACCATTAATAGAGAAGCTAAACGTATTTTGCTAGGTGATTTTGCTACTCGTGGTATTGCCGAAGAAATGCTCGACGAAGTGAGAGGCTTAGGCTTTAGTGATGCTTTTATTGTGAGCAAACCACCAAAACAAGCAAAACCAACTATTGCTGAAAATAAAACACCACCAACAACAACTGCTACTAGCAGCAATGTAGGAGGCAAAGGTGCTTATATGATACAGCTAAGTGCTATGCGTGAGCCTCGTCCACAGCTTTTTTCGCACCTACGAGAGTATGGCAATATTTATAAAGAATATGATGCTACTCGACAGCTTACAAAAATTCAACTCGGCCCTTTCAACAATGAAACGGCTGCCAATCAAACTTTAGCTCAAGTAAAACAGAAAGGTTTAAATACCGTTTTTCTGAAAAAAGTGACACAAACAGATATGAATAAAAAAGTTAAAGTATATAGTCAATTGTAGATTAATACCACTTTTTTTTCAAAAACAAATTATTTAAAAACGAGAAGAACCACTAACGACACTAATTTTAAATGTTAAGTATGATTTAATTAAACTAAACAGCTATTCAAATATGTTAGTTTTTTAGTTTCTGTTTACTCTTGCTCAACAATTATATTTTTTTCATCAAAAAAGGTTCGTCTATGTTTCGAATACTCAATATTAGCCTACTATTGGCTGCTTTTGTGTTTTTTATCCCTACCAGCTCGAAACCACCGAGTTTGGCTATTGGACAAAAAGCTCCTGAAATTACTTTGCCCAACCAAAGTGGAAAAGTGATAAAATTGTCGAATGTAACAAAAGGAAGACTAACGCTTGTCGATTTTTGGTCGACATGGTGCGTCGCTTGCAATATCATCAAAAATCCAGAGTATGTAAGGCTTTATAATAAATACAAAGATTTTTCTTTCACAAACGCTAGCGAGTTTAATATGTTTAGCGTAGCATTTGATAGCGATTTGAATAAGTGGAAACGCAAAATCAAAGAGCAAAATCTTGATTGGCCTTATCATGTTGTTGATAAAGACAGCTATTATTCCAAATATTGGCAAATCTATAATATGCAAAGCATTCCATCTTCTTTTTTGCTAGATGAAAATGGACGTATTTTGGGTATTAATATGAGCTATGAACAATTGGACAAAGAATTGACAAGGCGAAAAAGAGGAAAAAAAACGACAACTTCTCCTCCTGTTCAACCGCCAAAACCACCTGTGACACAACCTGTCGCACCACCCAAACCAACACCTCCACCTAAAGAAGTGGTTACAAATCCAATTGTTTCGCCTACTTCATCGGCAAATAATGCCAACAAAATTTATAAAATTCAGTTAGGTGTTTTTCGAACACCAAATTTCAATAAGTTCAAAAATCTAAATGATTTAGGAAAATTAGAAGCCGAAAAAGCAACTAGCAAATTAAATCGAGTGTTGTTGGGAGCATTTACAAAACAACAGTCAAAAGGTACTTTGCAAACCGTAAAAAGACGAGGATATAACGATGCTTTTTTAGTGGTGCGAAAGCCAACTAATACACCTCCGTCTTCACCTCCTCCTGCGGCTGTTGTTACAAAACCCAAAAAACCGCAAAACACACCTCCAGCATCTGGCAGTTTACAAACCGTATATAAAGTGCAGATTGGAGTTTTTCGACAAGTCAATCTTAACAAATTTAGCTCCTTGCGTTCTATCGGAAATATAAAAATTGAACCTACCTCAAATGGTTTAAATAGAATTTTGGTAGGAAGCTTTCCAAATAAAACGAATGCAAACTCAGCTTTAGCAAAAATAAAAAGTAAAGGTTTTGATGGTTTTATAGTCACAAGAAAAGAAAGCGAAGCAGTTGCTTTCATGTCGGTTGCCGATACTACTCGCCAATCTTACGAAACGATTGAACAAATCGAATTGATGTTTGACATTGAGTTTTCGGCCTTAAAATCATCTATGCTCAATAAAACACCACCTGAAATATTGTTGCGAAACCACAAAGGAGCATTTTTGCCTTTATCTTCACAAAAGGGAAAAGTAACTTTAGTTTATTTTTGGGCAAGTTGGAGCAGTTTGGCACGTCAAACACATGGCGATTTAAATAAATTGTACGAAAAATATGCAGGCAAAGATTTTGAGATTTACAGCGTAGCTTTCGACAATCAAGAAGCACGTTGGAAGCAAGTAATAGAAGAAGACAACTTAAATTGGAATATTCATGTGAGAGACGAAAATGGAACAGAATCAGATTTGCTAGGTTTGTATCAAGTGGAATATTTGCCAGCGATGTTTTTGATAGATAAAAATGGAAAAATTGTATCAGAAAATATTCCTTACAATGACTTAGATGTTGAAATTGACCGTTTATTGAAAAAATAGCTTTTTAGTAAAATTAAGCAAGTTATTTCTGTTATAAAGCTTTGTAATACAATGATTTATCTATCTTCATTTAAAGCTTTGCTAGAACTTAATAAGTAAAAAAATATTTTTATTTGAAAAAAATGCGATTAGAGGTAAAGAGGCTTTTGTTTTAGTTTATTTTTTTAAGCATTTCAAAGTTTGTTTTAGAAAATAATTCGATATAACTTACTGTAAAACAACAGATTAGACATTGTTATCTATTGTTTTGCTTGAAGTAATAAAAAAAAGCGAAAAACAGTTATAAAAAACTGTTTTTCGCTTTACTATTTTTGAAAAGAAAGAATTATTTAATTTCTACCTTCAAAATTTTGTCGCCTTTCACAATACTATTAATTATTTGCTGGTCGGCATCGCTTTTTACTTTTCCAAAAACGGTATGTTTACCATTCAACCATGGAGTAGCTTTGTGTGTAATGAAAAACTGACTACCATTGGTAGCAGGGCCAGAGTTTGCCATCGACAAAACGCCAGGGCCATCATGTTGTAACTCAGTTACAATTTCGTCTTCAAATTTGTAACCAGGATTTCCACGTCCATTGCCTAACGGACAACCACCTTGTACCATAAAGTCTGGAATAACTCGGTGGAAACTCAAATTGTCATAAAATCCTTTATCAGCCAAACCTTTGAAATTAGCTACCGTTTTAGGTGTTTTAGTAGCAAAAAGTGTTAAATTAATGTCGCCTTTGTTGGTTTTAATGACTGCATCGAGGTCTTTATCAAATTTTGCATCAGCAATAAGCTTCAACATTTCATCTTTGTTTACGCTAGGCCCTTTAGTAGGAGGAGGAGTTGGCGTTTTGGTAGCTGCTGGTGTTGCTTTGGCAGTTTCAGTAGTACTACTTTTATCATTTGTTTGAGAGCCTGTTTTTGTTTTGTTGTTGCAAGCACTTAAACAAATAATAGTACATAAAAATAGGTAAAATAAATTTTTCATAGTAACTCGTTATTTTGTTTTATTTCGATAAAAAAAATTAAATTTGAATTTGGGCTTAAAAATAGTCATTTTAATGCGATTTGCTAAGAAATTGAAGCAAAAAAATAGAAGGACATTTTGAAAAATTATTTTGAGAAACTTATCTGCTATTTTGAGAAATAAACTAATTTTGCATTTTTAAGTAGCAAGTACTATTTAATAAAGCATTTGTTTAGTTGCTAACGCATTGACAATCAAGATGTTATCTTGTTCTGAAATGCCTAAAAATTTCTGAACAACTACTTAATAAAAAATAGCCAAATTAAAGTTATAAAATGAAAAACGATATTAGTAAATGGAAGCTTGATGCTTCATGGACTTTATTTTTAGATAGAGATGGTGTAATTAATCAAAAAATCAATGATGACTATGTGCGTCATTGGGGTGAGTTTTATTTTATTGATGGTTTTTTGGAAAGCATTCCTATTCTAACAAAAACATTCAAACGCATTGCAATTGTTACAAATCAACGAGGCATTGGACGTGGCTTAATGACTAGCGATGATTTGGCTTTGATTTTTGAAAATTTGCAAAAAAAGATGAATGAATATGGCGGTCATATTGCTGCTTTTTATCATTGTCCGCATGATTACACAGCAAAATGCAGTTGTCGAAAGCCTAAAATTGGCATGGGTTTGCAAGCAAGAGCAGATTTCCCAGACCTTGATTTTCGAAAAGCTCTTATTGTGGGCGATTCTATTAGCGATATGGAGTTTGGCAAAAAACTAGGCATGAAAACTGTTTTTGTGACCAATAGAGAAGGCCGAGATGTGCGTAAGTACAGTAATTTTATTGATGCAAGTTTTGATGATGTGCAACATTTTGCAACAGCTTTAGCAAAATTATAATATGGTTTAATAAAAATTTAGGTAGAAGGCATTTTTAAAATGCTTTCTACCTAACAATGGTTTGGACATTTTTTATAACAATTTTCAGTTTAATAAAAAAACTCCTTTTGGCAAGGGAAACATACTATTTTTCAGTTCAAAAGGTCATTAAATTTGAAAATATTGGCCGCCTTAGCCTAAAAAAAATGTATAAATGTCCGAACTGTTGACCTAAATAAATTATTTTTTAATCAATTTAGCTACTTTTGTTTGATTTTTTTGTTTTAAAATAGCAAAATAAATACCTGCGGTATAATCTTCAACAGAAATGGAAACTAGATTCTTTCCTTTTTGCGTATCAACATTTTGCACAAACATCAACTGACCTGTTGTGCTATAAATGGAGATATTTGCCGTAGTTGCTTCCTCACTCGAAAAGCCAAGTTGTATGACATCACGACTCGGAATAGGTGAAACTGTCAGTTCATCATGTATATTTGCTTGTCTCACAATCGCAATTGTGCTAGAAAGCGTAGTTGTACCATCAAAATCTGTTTGCGACAATCTATAGTATTGAGTACTATTTACAAAATTTTCGTCCAAAAATTCGTAATTTGTAGCTATTGTTGTGTTTTCTGCACCATTTATTTTAGTCAATTCACTAAAGTTTACGCCATCAGTAGAAGTTTGAACTATAAAATAGTCGTTGTTTTCTTCTGAGGCAGTTATCCATTTCAGCAAATTGCCTTTTGCTTGTGCCTCGCCACTAAAAGCAATGAGTTCGATAGGCGTTTTTTCGCAGTAAAAATCATTGAAAGCAGTCGCTTCGCCACAAATTTCGGTAGCTGTAAAAGTGTAAGCTGTTGTTTCGCCTTCTTCAAAAATTGCGGTAAAGCTGTCTCCAAAAAATATATCTCCAGCAAAATCACCAACAATGCTATAAGTTAGCGTATTGTCATATTCGGCATAGCCACCTTTTGCGGTCGCAACTACTGTAAAAGCTCCTGTATCCCAATCGCAAGATTCATCAATCACAATTTCGAGTGGTGCAAGAAAAACGACAGGTGTAGCACTTGCAATTTTTGTACAAGAGTTTTCAAAGTCTGGTATATTTGCTTCAGCACCTTCTGGCCCAACAACTGCTGAAATATAGTAAGTCGTATTTTCAGCAATATTTCCACTATTAATACCAAAAATACCTGCTTGTATATTGCTTGCTACTATGGAAGTGTAAGGGTTTTCTAAATCGCTATGCAAAATATAAGCTAATACATCATTTCCATCAACAATAGCACCTTGTGTTTGGACATCGGTTGTTTCGCCATCGCATAAAATGAGCATTTCATCTGACATGATGCCAGCATCAGAATTTCCAGAAAAAATGAAAACAGTTACATCGGCATTCATCTCACAGCCTGCTGCATCAAGACCTGTCAAAGTATAAGTTGTTGTTTCATTTGGAGCAATAAGTGCTGGAGCAATTTCGTCGGCTGTTCCTACAAAACCTGTTGTAGGTGACCATGAAAAACTAACAGCATCTGCCGAAACAAAACCAGAGAGTTGTGTTGCTTCGCCTGCACAAATTTCTATATCATCGCCAGCATTAATAGTTGGGCCATTTGACACAAAAATTGTTACTTCATCTTCATCAGCACAACCTGTTGTGGTATCTACAACATTTAAAGTATAAGTTACTGTTTCTGTAATATTTTCGACCGTTGGAGTAAGACTATTAGCATCGCTCAAGCCATCTGCTGGCGACCAAAATACATCATCACCACCAAATGTTTCAGCACTCAAAGTGATACTTTCGCCAACACAAACGGTTTCATTGTCGCCCAAAATTTCGGCTTGTGCCAAAACTACGGCACATTCTGCTACATTAAACTGAAAATCTCGTTTTGTTTCGTTGATTAAAACACCATCACGATATTCACTAACGCAAACAGCCACTACATATTGGCCTTGTGTATCAGGAAAAGCAGTCAATTCGCCTGTTACAGCATCAATAGCCATAATAGGGTCGCCACCGAGTGGATTTTGAGCCGAAAAAGGAGCTATCCAACTCACAGGGGTGTAAGGTGGAGCAGGAACAATAACAGGAGCAGGGTCAAATTCACTAGCACCAGAAAAAGGTTCACACAATTCATATACGAGCGAATCGCCATCAGCATCAAAAGCAGAATGGTCAAATACTAAAGGGCTATTGGTACAAATCACAATAGGTGGAAAATTGTTGAAAACAGGAGCAGAATTATCGCAAGCATTGTTTTCTGGAATAGTAGTCACATAAGTAGAACCTGTACCTCCAGGATTAACGATATTGTTTATTGTATTGTTTCGACAACAACGCTGATATACGATTTGATAACCACCAGCAATAGCAGGAAGATTGATACTTTCGATATATAAACCTTGCTCTACACAAACATCTGGTATGGTTTCGAGGCAAAGTCCATCTGTTTCGGGTGGAATAGAGGTAATAATTGGAGAAAATAAGCTAATAGAACTAGCCAAATTTCCATTACTATCAAAAACAGTAATATTGGCAGGGTCGTCAAAGCCAGCACAATCCGTGCAGTCGCAATCACGATATATCGTAAGCGTCAAAACATAAGTATCATCGCCGATACATTCGTAAGTGAGTTCTCCACCAACAAGGTGATTGGCCTGCAAGCTATTTGAAAAGCTCAAAGCAAGGCAAGCGAAAATAAAACTTAAAATAAGAGATGAGATTTTTTTCATCATGCAATTGGTTAATTTAAAAATTAGAAAATATTTTTTTAGAAGAAGGTTTTGCAAATGTAAAGATTATAACATTGTTTGTTATATTTTTGATTAAAATTTTTTTTTCTAAAAGTAAAAATTCATAAGTGCCAAACACTATTTATTATCTACACTGTTTTGATGTTTATGCTTTTAAGTAGTCATTCAGAAGCTTTTAGGCATTTCAGAACAAGATAACACCTTGAATGTTAATGCGTTAGCCACTAAACGAATGCTTTATTAAATCAATGGTTTGGACATTTTTTATAACAATTTTCAGTTTAATAAAAAACACCTTTTGACAAGTGAAACATACTATTTTTCAGTTCAAAAGGCCATAAAATTTGCAAATATTGGCCATCTTAGCCTAAAAAAAATAGTATGTTTAAGCCTTTTAATTACTAAAATACGTCAATAAACTACAAAACTCATGTAGTTTTTTGTAGTTTTGTCGTCTTATTTTTTATCTCAAAAGCTCACAATTAAACAGTTACGCAAAAAGAACAAAATGAAAGAACGAAACGATAAAAATATATATTCGATAGCTATCATTGCATTATGGACAATTTGTTGCATTTACTTTTTGCTCATAAAACAAGTTTGGGCCTATGAAGCCTATGATAGCTTTTTGAGCTGGGACGTAATGGGTTATTATTTATATTTGCCTGCGACTTTCATTTATGGCGATTTGCATGAGTTGCGTTTTATTGAGCATATTATGCAAACCTATGAGCCTAGCAGCTATTTTTATCAAGCTCATTTGCATGAAAATGGCAATTATGCTATGTCATATTCAGCAGGTGTTGCTATTTTGTACTTTCCTTTTTTCGTTTTGGCACATTTATTTGCCTTAGTCACACCTTTTGCAGCCGATGGCTTTTCGTTGCCTTATCAATGTAGCATTTATATTAGTGGCTGTGTATATGCACTTATAGGTTTATTTTCGATTCGGCATGTTCTAAAAAAGTTTTATGACGATAATATAGTAGCCATAGCCTTGTTTATTCTCATTTTTGCGACCAACTATTTTCATTATAGCTTGCTCGAAAACGCTATGACGCACATTCATCTATTTATGCTATATGCTTTTGTGCTGCTACTCACTATGCGTTGGTATGCCACACATAAATGGACAGATGCCTTGCTTTTGGGACTTTGCATAGGCTTGGCAGTATTGATGCGACCATCAGAAATCGTCATTGTTTTTATACCTATTTTGTGGCAAGTTGCTAGTTTTTCGACACTCAAAGAGCGTTTCCTACTTGTTTGGCAATACAAACATCAACTAGCAGGTTTATTTTTGGTCGCTTTTTTGGTCGGATTATTGCAGTTTTCCTATTGGAAATGGACAACCGATACTTGGCTATATTACAGTTATGGTGAAATTGGCTTCAACTTCTCAAATCCATATCTCGCACAAGGTTTGATTAGCATACGAAAAGGTTGGCTTATTTACACACCTATTATGATATTGTCGCTCATTGGTTTTGTGCCATTTTTTCGACAGCAGCGAGGCTTGTTTTGGCCATTTATTTTATATACGATAGCCAATATTTATTTCATTTTTAGCTGGGATGTTTGGTGGTATGGTGGTAGTTTTGGCAGTCGTGCCTTAGTACAATCTTATGCTATTTTATTGTTTTCTTTGTGTAGTTTCCTAGTTTATTTCTCGCAAAAATCTTGGCAAAAAATCATTTTGGCAACACTCATATTTTTGACAACGGCTTTAAACCTGTTTCAAAATTGGCAATATCGCCACAAAATGTTTTCTACTGAAGGAGCAAATGCCTATGTCTATCAATTGATTTTTGGAAAAACGAAAATTACGCAAAAAACAATCAAGCAGTTTGAATATAAGGATATTTTTATGCCTGAAAAAGCAAAATTCGTTAGAAATTTATATAAAAATGATTATACAAAAGAAAATTTGCCAAACATTAGCCAAAAATACATCAATGTAGATAGTTTCTCGGTAGCTGTGCAGCAAAAAAAGCCATTTTTATCTGCTTTAGATACAAATCTCAAAAGCTTAGAATTGGAGCAACCAAAAACAACATGGCTTCGTGCTACTGTTACGGCTTTGTTTGAAGAATACGAATGGCGATATAAAAACTTTGCGACCTTAGTGATTCGTTTCGAAACAAAAGAAGGAAAAGCGATTGATTATCGACATGTAAAATTGCAAAACCTGATAGGAAATGAAATAATTGAAAAGTCAAATCATTTGTATGGTGTGCCAAAAAAGTGGGGGAAAGTCAGCTTAGATGTGGAGTTACCAAAGCAGTTGAAAGCTAGTGATTTGATAAAAATATATGTGCATAATCCACAGCAAAAACCTATTTTTATTGATGATTTTTCGGTAGATATTTTTGAAGAATAATATTTTCTTAATTTTTTAGACTTGATTTTTTGTCTCAAAAAACTATATCTAAACCCTTACGAAAAAATAAGAACATTTGTAAAAGCACATTTTTTTCAAGAAAGAAAACGTATTTAGTATTTAAAATAATAAAATATTTACTTATATTAAACAAACTATCATAAACCATTTTTACAAGCACCCAAACAGGTTTATTTTACTGATTGTGGAGGCTAACATACTAATTTTTAAAGCGTGAGCATCAAAACAGCGTATATAATAAATAGTGCTAGGCACTTACCAAACCCTTTTTTTCGTCTATAAAATATGGCAAAACCAAACGTATCATATCGCTATCCTGGTTCACGAGCTTTTGAAGCTACTGAACAACAACTATTTCATGGCCGAACGCAAGAGATAAAAGACCTTTTTAAGCTTGTAAAAGTAGAAACATTGGTCGTTTTATTTTCAAAGTCGGGCATGGGCAAAAGCTCTTTGCTCAACGCTGGACTAAATCCTTTGTTGCAAAAAGAATATTTCTTTCCTATTTCGATTCGCTTACAAAACCCTAAAGTTAGCGTTTTAAAAACCATTGATGCGGCACTAAAACCATATCTAAATCAACAAAAATTAGCTCAATTTCAAAGCAATGAAACTCCTATGCTTTGGGAAAAGCTCAAAGCCTGCGAGTTTGGCGACCATATCACACCTGTACTTATTTTCGACCAATTTGAAGAACTGTTTAATCATAAGCAAGCCGACAAAATGGCTTTTGCCGAGCAAATGGGTGATGTCGTAAACAACCATTTGCCTGCCGAAATACAAGGCCAACTGCGTAATACGCCTCGCCGACAACGCACCAAAGAAATGCTCGAATGGCACAGTTTGCTCAATATTCGAGTTATTTTTGCGATTCGCTCCGATAGAATGAGCGAATTGCACGAACTCACAACAGACTTGCCTTCTATACTCAAAAATCGCTTTCAACTAAATGCACTCAAACATCGACAAGCCTATGAAGCTATCGTAAAACCTGCTACACTTGATGGCCATTTTATCTCAGAACCATTTGAATATAATGAGCAAACGATTGAGGATATTATTGATAATTTGAGCAATGATAAAAATGAAATAGAGTCATTCCAATTGCAAATTTTATGTCAGTATGTCGAAAAAAAGATTATTCAAGAGCAACACATAAAACACAATAGTTTAGTTGCTATAAAAAAGAAAAAAATTACTGTTACGCCAGATTATTTAGGCGGTCGAGAAGGCATCAAAGACATACTCAATAATTATTATTTAAACCAAATAGCTTCACTCGGAACACACAAAGAGCAACTAGCTGCCCGAAAACTCATAGAAGAAGGTTTAATTGTAGAAGGTCGTCGTGTTGGCGTAGCCGAAGCAGTCATAAAAAATACTTACAATATTAATGCTACCTTACTCACAACCTTGATTTTTAGCCGTTTAGTGCGTGCCGATAATACGCCTTTAGGCAAAGTATATGAGCTAAGTCACGATACTTTAGTTGCTCCGATTCTGAAAGCTTATGACAAAAGAAAAGCTATTGAGGAGCGAATTGCTACACAAAAAGAAGAAGAAAAAGAGCGTAAAAAAATGATATTGTGGTCATTTATATTTGGGCTTGTAGTTGTGTTGTTGCTGGCTTCGTTGATAGGCTTGTGGTATGCAATTCAACAAAAAAACATTGCGGATACTCAAAAGGAAAAAGCAATAGAGCAAACAAAATTGGCAGAAGATAGAGCCAAAATGATTAAGAAAAACGAAAAAAAATTAAAAGAAAATAATGAAAAATTAACGCAAGAAATTTGGCGAAATGATAGCATGAATTTTGAGTTAGCTAACAAAAATTTAGAATTAGCTTCGCAAATACTCTTTGCAAAGCAAAAAACAGACGAAGCAATTTCGGCAAAAGAAGAAGCACTATTTCAGGAGGGTTTGGCCAAATTAGAAAAAGAAAATGCTTTGAGACAAGAGGCTTTTGCAAAACGACAGCAAAGGAGAGCAGAAGCGGAGCAACAAAAAGCAAGAGAGCAGAAAAAAGAAGCTATTGCACAAAAAGATACGGCACAAATACAAAAAAAAATAGCCGAAACGCAAGAGATGTTAGCTATCGTCAATAAAGGTTTATTGGTTTTGAAAGACAAAAACCCAACCGAAGGATTGCGGTTGGCTGGCTATGGACATCAATATGACGAAAATTCGTTTATGCTGCCTATTGTCAATTATAGCAACTCATATTTTTATGAAAACCAGCTATTTAGCACGCCTTTTTATAGCCATCTCGGAGAACACAAGCAAGTTATTGAGGCTGTCAAAATACTAGGGAAAAATAAAAATAGTGTTTTAGTAAAAGGAAATTGTTTTGAAATTATTGACAAAAAAGGACATGTTTTAAAAAGCGTTAAAGCACATCAAAACAACATAAATAGTATTGATGTTTTGGTTGATGGCAAAAAAATAATGACAACTGCCAATGGCGAACTTATTAAAATTTGGAACGAAAATGGCGAGCTAATCGACAAATTTATAGGCCATCAGCAAGATGTGAATGCAGCCGTTTTTTCGGCCGATGGCAAAAAAATAATTACTGTTTCGGAAGATAAAACTGCTAAAATTTTTGATATTCAGCAACTCAAAATACCTATAAAAACGACAAAAGCACATTTTACACGTTTAGAAAAAGTAGCTTTTTCGACAGATAATAAGCATTTTGCAGTAGCCGAAGACTTTTACGAATCGGCTTATAATATCGTAATTTGGAATGGTAAAAAGAAAATTATTGCTACTGAAAAAGAAGTCGTTATAAAAAAGCGAAAAAAGAAAAAAATAGAAGAAATACCAAGTCATACTAATCGAATCACGAGCCTCAATTTTTCGCCCAATGGAGAACTTTTGGCAAGTGCTTCTTGGGACAAAACAGCAAAAGTATGGACAAAAACAGGTAATTTAAAAGCTACTTTGCCTCATAAAAATATCGTTTATTCGGCAGAGTTTTCGCCAAATGGAAAATACATTGTTACTGCTGCTGCCGACAAAACTGTCAGAATTTGGAGTTCAGCAGGCAAATTTATTACCGCTTTGAATGGACATACAGAGCCTGTTTTTTCGGCCACTTTTTCGGCCGATGGCAATTATATTCTTTCGGCTGGCATGGACAATACTGTAAAAAAATGGCATATTTCAAGCTATCCAATGAATTTTGTACTAAGCAAAAATGGCATTAATGATGCTTGTTTTTCGCCAGATGGAAAAAAATACGTTACAGCTTCCTCGCAAAATAATTATGCGACTATTTGGAATGACAAAGGCAAACAGCTTGTTTCTTTGAAAGGAAATGAAAAAAATACCAAGATATTGGGTGTAAGTTACTCAAAAGATGGCAAATATATCGCTGGCGTTTCAGACGATGGAAAATTGTTGCTTTGGAAAAAACAAGCCGATTATTTAGATTGGGTATTGCGAAAAACGCTTGTTTTGAGTCGAAAGCCGTTACAAGATGTCGTTTTTTCGCCAAATTCAAAATATGTAGCTGCTACTTCTAGCGATGGGCGAATAGGGGTTTGGAACATGAGAAATTTGCAAAAAGAATGGGAAAGCTCAAAAATGGAAATAGGAATTAATGCTATTGATTTTTCGCCAAATTGCCAACAAATTGCGATAGGAACAGCAGATGGAATGGTATTTTTGTATGATGCAGCAGGAAACGAAATGGCTAACTTTGTTGGACATAATGCCGCAGTAAATTCGGTCGCCTTTTCGCCAGATGGCAAACAAGTGGTGAGTGCTTCGAGTGATAAAACTGCCATACTTTGGAACTTGAACGGCACAATTTTGAATACTTTTGTCGGACATTTAAAGGCTATCAATTATGCCACTTTTTCGCCAAGCAACAAACATATTGTAACAGCTTCGCAAGATGGTGGTTTGTTTTTATGGACAAAAGAGGGAACTTTATTACATGAATTTCCTTCTGTCAATAATCAGGCTTTAAAAACAGCTTATTTTTCGGCTGATAGCAAATATTTGATGAGTGTTTCGTCTAGCAGCAATAATGTTATTTTATGGACGATTTCTTCTGAAGAATTGATTGAAAGGGCCGATAATCTGAACTTGCCGCCTTTGTCTAATACTACTAAAAAATCTTATGGTTTAAAATAAGTGCCAAGCACTACTTAATATAGCCTGTTTGAGTTGCTAATGTATTGAGAATTTAAGATATTAGCTTCCACAAATAAGCAATTGATTTCTTTTGTTTGACTAAACAATAAAACATTGATGCGAAAAATATTATTTATCAACGAAGCACATCCTTTTTTGGCCGAAAAACTGATAAGTTTGGGGTTTGAATGCCATTTTCATTATGAAACTTCGAAAGCCGAAATAGAAAAAATGTTACCCAACTTTTTCGGAATTGTCATTAAAAGCCGCTTCAAAATTGATGCAAACTTTATTGATAAAGCAATAAAATTACAATTTATTGCTCGTATTGGTGCTGGCCTCGAAAGCATTGATACTACTTATGCTCAAAAAAAAGAAATAGCCTGTCTTAGTTCGCCTGAAGGAAACAGAGATGCTGTTGGTGAACATTCGGTTGCGTTGTTGCTCAATGTTTTAAATCATATTTCGATAGGAAACCAGCAAGTAAAAAAAGGTTTTTGGTGGCGAGAAGCTAATCGTGGAACAGAAATTAAAGGCAAAACAATTGGAATTGTCGGCTACGGAAATATGGGGCGTGCTTTTGCGAAATGTTTATATGGTTTTGGTGCAAAAGTGATTGCATATGATAAATATAAAACAGATTATGGCGATAAATATGCAGAAGCTGTTGATTTGGAGAAATTTTATGCTGAAAGCGACATCGTGAGTCTGCATACTTATTATATACCAGAAAATCATTATTTTTTTGATGATGTGTATATCAACAACTTTCACAAAAATATTTATGTCATTAATACCGCAAGAGGCAAGATTTTGAATACTGCCGATTTGGTAAAACATCTAAAAACAGGAAAAGTTTTAGGTGCTGGTTTAGATGTTTTAGAATATGAAGGCATTTCGTTTGAAAACATTAAAATAAATGATTTACCTTTGCCTTTTCAAGATTTGATTGCGGCCGAAAATGTCGTTTTAACGCCTCATGTTGCTGGCTGGACACACGAAGGAAAGCGAAAACATGCAGAAACTTTGGCACAAAAAATCGAAAAACAATTTTGTCAATAAAGCTTTTTTAGCCAAAACTACTACTACATAAGTAGTCGGACAGATTTATTCTACAAATTGTGAAAACTAACACGCTGAATATCAATGCGTTAGCAACGAATCGTCCTTTATTAAATAGTGCTTGGCACTTAAATAGTTATAAAACATCAAAATAGGAAATTATGGCACTTATAAAATCAGTCAAAGGCATCAGCCCACAATTTGGCGATAACTGTTTTTTGGCAGAAAACGCAACTATTACAGGTGATGTCGTTATGGGCAAAAATTGTACGGTATGGTATCAAGCCGTACTGCGTGGCGATGTCAATACCATTCGGATAGGCGATAAGGTAAATATACAAGAACACGCTTTGGTACATTGCACCTATCAGCGAGCCGCTACTGTTATCGGCAATAGCGTTTCTATCGGACATCGAGCTATCATTCATGGCTGCACCATTCACGACAATGTGTTGATAGGTATGGGAGCTATCGTAATGGACAACGCAGTCGTGCATTCCAATAGCATTGTGGCAGCAGGAGCAGTAGTATTGGAAAATACAGTTGTCGAATCGGGTTGTATCTATGCAGGTGTGCCAGCGAAAAAGGTAAAAACGATTAGCGAAGAGCAAACGAAAAGATTAATCGAAGGCATTGCAGACAAATATGTGATGTATGCTTCGTGGATAGATGATTGATAAATTTTGTTGTTTTGAAAAACGCAATATGCCATTTCTAAAAAAGGCCTTGCATGCAAGGCCTCTATGATATTTTAAGTACTAAATATTATTCAACAAAGCATTCGTTTAGTGGCTAACGCATTGAAAATCTATCTTGTTCTGAAATGCCCAAAAGCTTCTAAACGACTATTTAATTTACTGACAATTCTACTTCTGTATCCCAATTTGCTTTCACATCAATCATTTTTTCCATAGTATGTGTGCGTTCCGACTGCTTTTTTTCGCCATAATTTCCAGCATCCCATTGCCCATTGTCATTATCATCTTCTAGAACCATAATTTTATATTTTGTCGCATCAAGATAATCTAGTAAAATATTTTTGCTAGCCATCTTATAGCTTTTTTTCAGCTTCTTTTTGCCATCATACAATTGCAGCACATAATTTTTGGTATCATCAAAACCTGTCAAATTCAGAATCAATGTGCCATATTTTCGCTTTTCATAAGTCGTTAAATTAATCGCAATTTCATCATTATACTCACCATAAAAATCAATAATCGTACTGTCTGGCAATACCAAAACATAATCTGTTTCTGGCTTCCAATCATAATCAATAATCAACTTTCGGGTGATATAGTCGTCAAAACGCAAATAATCATCAAGATTTAGGTTTACAGAATCTTCCATAAACACAATTTTATCTTTATTAAACACTTCTATGGGATGATTAAACTGAATCCAAGCGGCTCGTTTCAAATCCATTTTCGCATTTTGCCCTCTTCCTGTACGAATATTACTCGTAAACTTTACTGCATTTAGCGTAGATTCCTTAATCGTTTTCTTAAATTTGATGGTGTCTAATATACTGCTGTCATTTTTCAAAACAAAACTCAAGGGCGAAAACTCCGTTATATTTCGATACCAAATATGTAATGTGTCATTGCCATTCGTTTTTTCCACTCTAAAATCTGCTGTCGCCAAGCTATCGTTTATATTTACAATCGTAATAGAATCTTGCTCTTTAGAAAAAAACATTTCGAGATGCCCATATTCTCGGTTTCTTTTATCTGTCATTTTTGGTGTATCAAAACCTTCATTAAATAATTGCAATTCATATTTTTGCAAGCTGCTGTCATTTAAGCTAATTTCGTAAGGAAAAAAAGCAATATCTTCATTTGGCTGGTCATAAAAATAATTGTTGTTTTTATCTATCAAACCAATCAATTGATAATTGTTTGCAGGCAAATTGTTGAGTTGAAACTTGCCATCTTCATCTGTTCGAGTGATAAAAGAGGGTGGCGTAGTTGTAAATAAACTGTCAATGCCGAAAGGATAAGCAGCAATCAAAACATCTTTTTGAGCATCTCGAAACTGAGCATCAACGACTCTACCTTTTATAGATAGCGAATCAAGATATTTACCTGTTGAAAAAGCATATTCAAAATTAGTCATCGCATTACTTTCGGTAATATCTTTGATGCTTTCGCCAAAATTGAATGTATAAGTTGTATTTTCTTTTAAAGGTTCTTGAAACTTAACGATTAGTTTTTTCCCTTTCAACTTAAACTCTGGCCGTTTGAGCATGAGTGGCGAAATCAAAACCTGTGTATTGGGGTCTTGCAATTGTACAAACTCATCGAAACGCAAGACAAAGCCATCATCTGAAAAATTGACTGTTCTATTCGAAGGTGTTTGCTCTTGAACTTTTGGAGCTTCAGCATCTTTTTCGCCACCCGCAGGAGCAACACGATTGGCACACGAATATTGCAACATAAAAATGAGCAGTACTAAGCTATTAGAAAAAAATGATTGTTTATATGTCATTTAAAAAGAGTTTTTAATTTATAGTCTTTAGTTGTCAAAATATACGAAAGTATCTAATAAGAAACGAAATAGACATAAAAAAAGTCGATTAAAAACGAATTTTCATTTTTAATCGACTTTCACATTTTTTAATTTCACTTAATGCCTTAATGGTAAAAAAAAAGTGATTGTTTTTTTTACCTCACTCCTACTCTATTTCTTTTTTAGAAAAACTTAAAACTTAAAACTCAAAATTAGAAACTAAAAACTACTTTTATCTTCCTAAATGTACCATTAAAACGGAAACATCAGCAGGCGAAACGCCACTAATTCGGCTTGCTTGCCCTAGCGTAATGGGTTGAATGCTATTGAGTTTTTCTCGTGCTTCGGTCGAAAGTGCAATTAAAGTATGATAATCGAAACCGTCTTTTAGTTTCATGTTTTCTAAACGGCTCAATTTCGCTACATTTTCTTGCTCTTTTTTGATATAACTGCCATATTTCGCATTAATTTGAGCCTGTTCGATAGTTTCTTCATCAAAATCAACTAATAAATCATCTACTTGCTTGATACTTTTTCGCAAATCATTGATGTTTAATTGTGGACGCAATAGCAAAGAATGCACTTTTAGGGTTTGTCGCAAAGGTGAAGTCCCTTTTTCTTCCAAAAAACTATTAATATGAGCAGGTTTGATACTCATTTTTTTCAACGCTTCTAAAATTTGCTGGCTTCCCTCCTTTTTCTTTTTCATTCTCGTCAAACGTTCATCACTTGCCAAACCTATTTTATGTCCAATAGGCGTAAGACGAATATCTGCGTTGTCTTGACGAAGCAAAATGCGATATTCGGCTCGTGAAGTAAACATGCGATAAGGTTCTTCTGTTCCTTTCGTAATCAAATCGTCAATCAACACACCGATATAAGCATCAGAGCGTTTCAAAATCAAAGGTTCTTCTTCCTTTATTTTTAAATGAGCATTGATTCCAGCCATCAAACCTTGACAAGCTGCTTCTTCATAGCCTGTTGTGCCATTAATTTGGCCTGCGAAATACAAGTTTTCGACCAATTTTGTTTCCAAAGTATGTTTGATTTGCGTAGGCGGAAAATAATCATATTCGATGGCATAACCAGGCCGAAACATTTTTACATTCTCAAAGCCTGCTATTTTTTGCATAGCACTAAGCTGTACGGTTTCGGGCAAAGAAGTAGAAAAACCATTCACATAAATTTCTACTGTGTCCCAACCTTCTGGTTCTACAAAAATTTGATGCCTGTCTCTTTGCGAAAAACGCTCAATTTTGTCTTCGATAGATGGACAATAGCGAGGGCCAAGACCTTTGATACGACCTGCAAACATAGGTGATTGTGCAAAACCTGTTTTCAATTCTTCGTGAACTGCTGGATTGGTGTAAGTTATCCAACAACAACGCTGTTTTTTAGGCTTTTCGGTATCTGTATAAGAAAATTTAGAGGTGCTGGTATCGCCATCTTGTACTTCCATTTTTGAGTAATCGAGGCTGCGGCCATCAACTCGTGGTGGCGTTCCTGTTTTCATTCGGCCAGATTGAAAACCTAAATCTATCAGTTGCCCTGTAATGCCTACGGCTGCCCGCTCTCCTGCTCTGCCACCGCCAAACTGTTTTTCGCCAATATGAATCAAGCCATTTAAGAATGTTCCGTTTGTCAAAACAACAGCTTTAGATTTTATTTCTAATCCTAATCCTGTTTTTACACCAACTACACGACCATTTTTTACAAGCAAACCTGTTACCATTTCTTGCCAAAAGTCGACGTTTTTTGTTTGCTCTAGCATATTTCGCCATTCTTGAGCAAACAACATTCTATCATTTTGCGTGCGTGGACTCCACATAGCAGGCCCTTTCGACATATTCAACATACGAAACTGAATCATGGTTTTATCTGTCACAATGCCAGAGTAACCACCCAAAGCATCTATTTCACGCACAATTTGCCCTTTCGCAATACCACCCATAGCAGGGTTGCACGACATCTGCCCTATCGTCTGCATATTCATCGTGACAAGTAAAACCTTTGAACCCAAATTGGCTGCTGCTGCTGCTGCTTCGCAACCTGCATGACCACCGCCAACTATTATTACATCATATTCTTTAAACATCTTTTCTAAGTGTTTTTTTACTGACATTTCATTATCAAGTGCCAAGCACTAATTAATATAGCCTATTTAATTTGCTAACGCATTGACAAGCAGTGTATTAGCTTTCACAAATGGATAATTTATTTTTAATGTTTCACTAAAAGCAAAGTTTCTATAAAAACCAAGACAGCTTTATCATTGGTCTAAAAACTTTACAAAAATACAAAATAATTAGTAATTAATGAGATTTATTTTTTAGCCAAAAAAAGACAAATGAAATATTGCTATTTTGCGTGGAAAAAAAGTAATGTTTCACGTGAAACATTTAAAAGATAAGCTTTTTCGATTTTAAAAAAGGGCTGTTTACCTCAAAAACACAGAATCTTCAAAGTTTGTTTTTGTGAAAAAAATAGAAAGCCGTTTTCATTAATGTTTCACGTGAAACATTAATGAAAACGGCTTTCTAAATTATTTGCTTATGTAAGAATGCGAAAAGTTTGATACTTACTTTCTAATGCTATACTCATCGCAAGTATAAGCAGAGTAAGTTTTGAGTTTTTGAGCTACAAATTTGTTCCACATTCTTTGATTGTCTTTGTGCAATCCGTGTCTTGTAGCTTCGTCATATAATCGATGAGCCAACTCTAGTTCTTCGTAAAATTCTTCTAATACCAAAATAATATCTTCTTGTGGCATTTCGCATGGGTCTGGCAGTTTTCGGAATACTTCTCTCAATTTTCGAGCATAAAATTCGGTTAAGTCGAAATGCACTTGCTCGTGTTTTAGCAAAGCTTCCGAATATTTATCAATAGACCACGATTGATTTTTTACGAAAACTGCTTTTACTGCATAAGCAAAATTTCCTGCTTCATCGCAGCCATGCGTTTCTTCGATATAAGTAGCCGTTACTGCTGAGAAGTGACTATAATCATCTGGCACGCCATTGAAGTCTTGCCAGGTGAGTTGTTCGTGGTCGCACCACTCCATTTCTGTAACAACTTCAGTTGGCGAATGGTTAGAGGCATTCGCAATGAGCATAGCAATATACAAAATGTATTTCATCGTGTTTGGTTTTTGATATTTAGGGGTTAGTAGATTTTTTTTATAAGTTAAGTAGTAGAACTTTTATGACTACTTAATTTTAAGTCATTTTTTGTCGATTTTTTATTTTTTGTAAAAAAGTGCCTAAAAATCATAATTATTATTTATGTCTTACACCTTTGTTTTTTATAAAAAATTAAATTATAATTATGTGTAACTGTTTGATTATCAAGTAATTAGTTACTTTGAAATTGTTTAAATGATGTTAAGAAATTATAAAATTAAGCTTAAAAAAACGCTTGTTTTAAGGAAGAGGCAAGTAGAGAATAAATATTCAAAATAACAATAGGTAGCATTTTTGTATGTTGAGCATTTAAGTGTCAAACACTATTTCATAAATACTCAACTTATTGCTAATGTATTGAAAAATTGGCGTGTTAGTTCGTTCTTGAGTACCGAAAAGCATCTGAACAACTATTTATTATATTGTAAAACAAAAATTATGAAAGCGAGTTAAGTGTAGCTTAATGTATATACGATAACAAATTAAAAATGTTGTTTATAATTTAAATATTTTTTTATTTTGACACAAAAATTACTTTTTGGTTTATGAAAACTCAAATTGTTTTCAGTATTAATAGAAAATTAAGAAAATATTAGCAGTCCAATTTAGTTTTTTGAAAAAAAAGAGCTTATAATTTGCGATAAAAAATATATTTAATAGTTTGATTTTCAATTATTTGTATGGCACAAAAACTATTTTCATTAAAAAAAACTAAAAAAAAAAATCAGAGGTCTAACAAGTTTTTTTGCAAAAAAATGTGCATATTTCATAGAAATTCGTACATTTGTTTTAACAATACATCATTGTTAGTTAGAATTTGCACTATTATTTTAGAAAAATAAGAATATGCCTAAAATACTACGAATTATTAATCGCCTCAATCTAGGTGGCCCAACTTTCAACGCAGCTTTATTGACGAAGCATTTAGCACCGAATTTTGAAACGATGCTACTTGCTGGCATGAAAGAGGAAAGTGAAGCGAGTTCAGAATTTATTTTGAATAAGTTGGATATAAAGGCTTCTTATATTCCAAATATGCACAGGTCTATCAATCCGATAAAAGATGTGCAGGCATATCGGCATATCAAAAAAATCATCAAGGAGTATAAACCTGATATTGTACATACTCATGCTGCGAAGTCTGGTGCTTTGGGGCGTTTGGCGGCAGCGGAATGTGGTGTGCCAGTAATTGTGCATACTTTTCATGGCCACGTTTTTCATTCTTATTTTGGAGCATTCAAAACTCGTTTTTATTTGGAAGCGGAAAGAATGTTGGCAAAAATGAGCCATAAAATCATTGCGATAAGTGAGAAACAAAAACAAGATTTGACGCAGGTATATAAGGTGTGCGAAGCTAATAAAGTAGGTATTGTGCCTTTGGGTTTTGATTTGAGCCGTTTTGAAAATGACCAAATTAATAAACGAATTGAGTTTAGACGCAAATATCGAATTGCTGACGATGAAATAGCTATTGGCATTGTTGGGCGACTTGTGCCTATCAAAAATCATAGTTTGTTTTTGAGTGCTTTGGCGGAGTTGAAGCAAAAAACGAGCAAGAAAATTTGTGCTTTTATTGTGGGCGATGGCGAAGAAAGAGAGCATATAGAACAGTTGGCAAAAGACTTGCAGCTTGACTTTGTGACTGAAAAAGATGAGCCTTCGCAAACCGCAACACTTACCTTTACGTCGTGGATTAAAGCAGTTGATGAAGTGTATGCAGGTATTGATATTGTGGCTTTGTCGTCGTTGAATGAAGGTACTCCTGTGAGTTTGATTGAGGCACAAGCAGCAAATAAAGCGATTGTGAGTACCAATGTTGGCGGTGTAACAGATGTGGTGTCGGCAAATGAAACAGCCTTGCTATCGCCAACAGAAGATGTAGCAGCTTATGCCAAAAACTTGTTGCGTTTGGTAGAAAATAATGCTTTGCGTGAGCGTTTGGCAACTAATGGCAATCATTTTGTGGCACAAAAATATGGCTATCAACGGCTTGTAAATGATGTAAGCAGTTTGTATTTTCAATTGTTGCAACAAGCAAAACCAGATTTTTCGTTTTCGCCTATTCACAAACAATTTATTCAAACAGCAAATATCAGTCAGGTAGCTACACAAGTGCGTAGTGGTTTTTAGGAAAAAACTATCTATTAGCTAAAGAAGCACTAAAATTATAGCTTTTTTAACAGCCAAAATGTTACTTTTGTGCTTTTAATCAAACATTAAAAATAAATTGCTCTTATGTGGAAGCTAACACCAGACTTTTCAATGTGTTAGCAACCCAAATAGAGTATATTAGTTTAGTGTTTGATACTTATAGCAAATTTTGTGTTTTCTATGTTATACTTTTTCACAAACATAATCCAACCATCTTTTAGCATTTGCATTGCATTTTTTTTTGTTGCTTTATTTTTTGCTTTGTTGCTCAATCATCTGTTGCTCAAATATTTGCAGCAACTTGGGCAAGAACGCAAACGCAAAAATGAAGCAAACTTGGTGCGTTGGGCTTCTTCAACAAAACCTGCAATTGGTGGATTTTCGTTTCTTATCTTATTTTTACTTTCCATAAGTGCTTATTTTGTCGTGCCGCTCGAAAACAGTCCGCCTCTCTCCCACTTTCAAATTTTTGGATTGATAAGTAGCTCCACATTGGGTTTTTTGGTCGGTCTCATAGACGATACCTACAATACTCCTCCTAGCTTCAAATTTTTCGGACAGTTGGCTTGTGCAGCTTTAATAATATTTTCAGGCGTGATAATTATAGTTTCTAATTCGTTGATTATCAATGTTTTAATGACGGTTTTATGGGTTGTTGGCGTGATGAACTCGGTGAATATGCTCGACAATATGGACGGTATCACCACTAGCGTAAGTAGCATTATTGTGGCAAGCTGTTTGTTTCTACTTTTTCAGCAAGGTTTTGTCAATCAAAGTTTTTACATTGTGATTTTATTAGGCGTTTTAGCAGCTTTGTTAGGATTTTTATTTTTCAATTGGCATCCTTCAAAAATGTATATGGGCGATACAGGCAGTCAATTTTTGGGTGCTTTTTTGGCTTTTATTAGCATTTTGTTTCTTTGGAATTTTAGTTTGCCAGATGTCGAAAAAATTTCGTGGACGCAAAGTTTTTTGTTACCTATTACACTTTTTCTGATGTCACTCATTGATACGGCTACGGTTTTTATTCGTCGCATTGCTCGCCGACAATCGCCTTTTGTGGGCGGCCGTGACCATACAACACATCATTTGGCTTATTGTGGTTTGAAAGATGGGCAAGTTGCTTTGTTTTTCGTGATTTCTTCTAGCGTTTCGGCTCTTCTGGCTTTTTGGATAATCGAAAATTGGGCGTTTTGGACAAATGAACATACTTTTTTAGTGCTTGGCTATTGGGTATTTGTTTTTATGAGTATGCAGTTTTTTTATGATAAAGGAAAGAAGAAAATGCTTGCGAAAATGGAAAAGTGATAGTTGTAATGTTTTTGTGAATCGAATACTAAATTACAATGAAAGAAAAAGAAATCTTTAAATATCAAAAAAGAAAGAAAATTGAGGATATTATCTTAACAATTTTAATCATTATTGCTATAAGTTTTACTTTAACTACTGATGAAAGTATAACAACTAAAATAATTTTAACGATTATATTGGTAATATTTCTATTTTTTATGGTAAAAGATGCTTGTTGGTTAAATGAAAATATTGAATTGAGTTCTGAATCAATAAACATTAATCAAAAAATCGGTAAATCAAGTAAAATACATTATGATGAAATTCGTAGAATAACAATTCGTGAAGAAGTAAATTCAGTAGAAGCAAATCATTTTGCACTAACAATTTTTGGAAAAAAAACAAATAATAGAGTAATCATTTCAGATTTAGACAACCGATTCAAAATGATACGTCTTTTAGAAGAAAAAGGAAAGACACACAATTTCAATGTAATACACCAAAATATAGATGGAAAAGTTATTAAAAGCTTGAAAAAAGAAAAAAGAAATCTTTAAAATCTTCGCACAAACGATAATAAAAAACTAATGTCCTATTTAGCAATATTTTTAGGTGGTGGCTTCGGCAGTTTGTGTCGTTTTGCTCTCTCCCACTTCAACAGCAACAGCATTATTTTGCCTATCGGCACGATGGCCGCCAATTTTTTGAGCTGCATTGTTTTGGCATTCGTAACAGCACTTATAGCTACCAAGAGCGATTTGCCTTATGCTTTCAAAGCATTTTTTGCGATAGGTTTTTGCGGTGGCTTCAGCACTTTTTCCACTTTTAGCCTCGAAACATATAATTTGTTGCGAAAAGGAGAAGCATTTTGGGCATTGGCAAATGTCGGTTTTAGCATGTTATTGTGTTTATTGGCTTTGTCTATTGGTTTTTATTTGCACAAAATAATGATGTAAAAAAAAGGCGAATACTAATTTAGTATTCGCCTTTTTTTGGTTTGTATGACAATTATTTACTTACCATTTTTTTCGCAAAATATAAGCTGGAATACCTTGCTTTTTTTCCAATTCTCTCTCCAAGTTTCTCGCATTTGATACATGCTTGAAAGTACCTACACGCACTGTTTCATATCTCGAATTGCGAAAACGAACAATTTGTGGCTCATATCCCAAACTTTCGAGTCGCTTCAATTGCTTATGTGCATTTGTATGACTTTTGAACGAACCTGCTACAACAAAATATTTATTGCCATAAGTGTATTTTCGTTTTTGTCGTCTAGTATTTTTCGAGCGACTTGCTTTTTTGTTAGATGAATAACTAGAAGATGTCGAGCTTTTCGGAATTGTTGTTGGAGGAGTGATTTTTGTAGTCGAACTGCTCGTATTTCCATTGCTATTACCTGCTGGCGTTTCATTGCTGCTTGAGTTGCTAGCATTAGCAGTTTTACTGTCATTTACATTTCCGCTATTGCTACCATCGCTAGGTGATTCTGTGCTTGAGCCATCATTTCCGTTTGCAGAACCGCTATTTGCATTTGAGCCATCATTTCCGTTTGCAGAACCGTTATTTGCATTTGAGCCATCATTTCCGTTTGCAGAACCGTTATTTGCATTTGAACCATCATTTCCATTTGCAGAACCGCTATTTGCATTTGAGCCATCATTTCCGTTTGCAGAACCGTTATTTGCATTTGAGCCGTCACTGCCATTTGCAGAACCATCTACGAGATTATTGTTCGTTCCATCAGCTAGTGAATTTTGTTTTGTATCAGTAGTATCGCTAAAATCATTTACAATTTCGTACTGCCCTTCTGTTCCTTCAATCACTTCAACCATTTTGCCCGTTTCATTTTCTGAACCAGACGTTTGAGTTTTAGTATGGTTAGTCGTTGCTTTTTTGCTGCTCATCAATTTGTTACAACCTTTTAATAAGCCTAGAGCAAACATTAAACCTAAGAAACAAAAGAAAGCGATTATTAGAAAGTTGAATATTTTTCCCATCATTATAAGTTGTTTTTGGTCAAAGAGTCTATAAAAAATGATATGCTAAAGTTATAGAAAAAGGATTAGAAATGATAACTTTTATTGTAAAAAATCTAAAACTTTTAATTTGGCTTTTGTTTGATAATTGAATCTATGGCTTTTGCAGTATCAAAAACGAAATTGGAATTGTGAAATCGTTACATTTTTTCTTTTTCCAAAATAAAATATCGCATTGCATCATTATAGCGTTTCATTTTTTTGCGATTTTTTTGTTCTGTAACAATTGCAGCGTTTTCACGGCCACCAAAATAAAAAGCTTGAAAAAGTGAAAAACCAGAGGTAAATCCTGTAAACCAAAAACCTTTGTAGAAATGATAACCGCCAAAAGCTAAAAAAGTGCTTTGCAAAACCAAACTTGCTACGCCAGCACCTATTTTTCCACCGTAAACCTGTCCGAGACCTGGAATAAAAGTTGATAAAGCACTCGCTTTTTTGGGACTTTTTAGCTTTGGATTTTTGCGAAAAACTGTTTTTCGTTCTTTTTCGGTCAAAACAATTTCATTGGTTGCCAAGTATTTTTCGAGCAAAACTTTTGCTTCGTCCCAGCGTTGTAGTTCATTCAAAGTCAAGATTTGTAGAAACCAAGTTGTTTCGAGCAATTCTTTGTCTTTCAAAAAATAATTGAGTTGTACAAATTGAGATTCTGCTTCGCCATATTCTTTATTTAAAAAAGCATTTAAAGCAATTTCGTAACGCACCAACAACTGCACCGAATCGCCATAGTTTTGCAAAGGAATGCGAAAAAGTGTAGTTTTTGCTGTTTCAAAGTCGCTCGACATTTTGTAGGCGTAAGATTTTTTGAGCAAAGCATTGGTTTTTAAATCCGAATCTTCATTTTTTGCTTCAAAAATAATACGCTCATAAGCGATAGCCGCTTCAAAGAAATGATTGTTTGCCAATAAACTATCTGCTTTTTGTATGTTGCTTGCTTGCGAAAAAACAATTTCCGTTTTTAGCAAAAAAAGAATAGAAAAGGAAAGGATTATTTTTTTTAACAAGGTTTTATTTTTTGAAAAATAAAAAAATAGAAATGACATATCTTTAAGATATGTCATTTCTTCTGATGCCTTTATTTGGTAATAACTAAACAATGGCTAGAATTATCGCTTTTGCAAATTTTTTGCAGCCTTCAAATTACTATTTAAATACAACAATCAAATCTTCCGCTTCAATCATTGTGCCTTCATTGAGTTCGATATGAGCTACTGTTCCTGCTTTTATGGCCGTAATGGTTGTTTCCATTTTCATGGCTTCAATCACGAAAAGCGGTGTATTTTGTTTCACTTTGTCACCTACTTTCACAAAAATTTTGGATAGTAAACCCTGCAAAGGTGCCGAAATTTCTTTTTCATTTCCGATAGCTGCTTTTCGATGTTTTATTTCTTCTACCAAAATAGAACGGTCTTTTGTTTTGATACTTCGTGACTGACCGTTTATCTTGAAATGCACTTGTCGATAGCCATCTTTATCAGCCTTTCCTTTGTATAACAATTGTATCAAAAGCGTTTTTCCATTGTCTATTTCTGCCGTAATCTCCTCGCCTTCTCTCATGCCATAAAAGAATGGAATAGTCGGCACAACGCTCACATTTCCATAAATTCCTTGATGTGTGTGGTAGTTTTCAAAGACTTTTGGATAAAGACTATATGATAGAAAGTCGAGAAAAGTCATGTCATCGCCAAAGCGTTTTTTGAAAGCAACAAATTCTTTATCAAAATCAATAGGTGCTAAATGTGCATTGGCACGTTCTTTCATCGGCTTTTCGTTTTTCAACACCATTTTTTGAATATCTGTTGGGAAACCGCCATGAGGCTGTCCAAGTTCGCCTTTGAAAAAGCTGCGTGTACTTTGCGGAAAATCTATATTTTTTCCTTTTGCTAAAATATCATCTTTCGTATAATTATTGGCTACCATATACAAAGCCAAATCGCCCACAACTTTTGAAGAAGGCGTTACTTTCACGATATTTCCAAACAATTCATTTACTTCTTTGTAGGCTTTTTTAATGTCTGTCATTCTATCTGCCAAACCTAAAGAATTGGCTTGCGGTCGCAAATTAGAATATTGGCCGCCCGGAATTTCGTGTTCATAAACTTCGGCAGTTCCACTTTTTAGGCCAGATTCAAAGGGATAATAATATTCTCTTACGGTTTGCCAATAATCCGAAAATTCATTTAGCGAAGCTACATTAAAATTTGCATCATATTTAGTGCCTTCTAAAATAGAGATTAAGGTATTAAAATTTGGTTGAGAGGTAAGCCCAGACATACTTGCGAGTGCTACATCAACTACATCAACACCACTTTCGATAGATTTTAGATAAGTCGTCAATTGAGCGGCAGAAGTATCGTGCGTATGTAGATGAATCGGTAAGTCAACTGTTTTTTTGAGTTCTGTAATCAACTTTTCGGCAGCATAAGGTTTGAGCAAACCAGCCATATCCTTGATAGCGATAATGTGAGCACCTGCATCTTCAAGTTGTTTTGCCAAATCGAGATAATAAGGCAAAGTGTATTTTTTCTCATTTTTGTTCAACACATCGCCTGTGTAGCATATACAAGCTTCGGCCAGACCATTTGTGCGTTCTCTAACGGCTTTGATGCTCACTTTCATATTTTCTATCCAGTTGAGCGAATCGAAAATTCTGAAAATATCAACGCCTGTTTCGCCTGCTTTTTCAATAAATTTTTCTACCAAATTGTCGGGATATGCCGTATAACCAACCGCATTTGAACCACGCAAAAGCATTTGCAACAAAATATTTGGCACAGCTTCTCTAAATAATTGTAAGCGTTTCCATGGGCATTCGCGCAAAAAACGCATCGCAACATCAAAAGTAGCACCGCCCCAAACTTCCATAGAAAAAGTTTGTGGATGATGCAAAGCATAAGCTCTTGCTACTTTCATCATATCGAGGGTGCGAAAGCGAGTAGCCAGCAAAGATTGATGAGCATCTCGCAAAGTCGTATCGGTTATTTGCACATTTTTTTGTTCTTTTAGCCACTGCGAAAATTTTTCAGGCCCAAGTTTTTCTAAAAGCTGTTTTGTACCTGCTTTTGGTATCGCAAAACGGTCGTAATCTGGCACTATTGGCTTATCGAAAGTTTTATTTGGGTCTATAAAACGCACATCAGGATTGCCATTTACGGTTACGTTGGCCAAGAATTTAAGAACTTTAGTGGCTCTATTTTTTCGTTTTTTAAATTTAAAAAGCTCCTTGTGGTTCTGAATGAAATTGACTGTGATATCGCCAGCCAAAAATTGAGGGTGCGTAATCATGTTTTCCAAAAAAGGAATGTTTGTTTTTACGCCACGAATCCGAAACTCAATCAAAGCACGATACAAACGCTGTGATGCACCTTCGAGACTACGGCCAGAAGCGGTTACTTTGGTGAGCATAGAATCGAAAAAAGGCGAAATGGTTGCACCTTGATAAGCACTTCCTTCGTCCAACCTAATGTTTAGGCCTGTTGCATTTCGATAGGCAATGAGTGTTCCATAATCTGGTTTGAAATCTTTTTCTGGGTCTTCTGTCGTGATTCGGCATTGAATCGCAAAGCCATTGTAGGAAATGTTTTCTTGACTTAATTTTATTTTTTCGGAAAAAAGCTCATGGCCTTCAGCAATCAAAATTTGCGTTCTGACCAAATCTACGCCTGTAATCACTTCTGTAATCGTGTGTTCTACTTGAATACGAGGATTGACTTCGATAAAATAAATGTTTTCTTCTTTATCTACCAAAAATTCCACCGTTCCTGCATTGTTGTATTCCACATTTCGCCCAATTCGCAAAGCATAGCCATACAAACGGCTTTTGGTTTCGGCACGCAATTTTGGAGCAGGAGCAATTTCTATTACTTTCTGAAAACGCCTTTGCACCGAACAGTCACGCTCAAAAAGGTGAACGATATTTCCATGATTGTCGGCCAAAATTTGAACTTCTATGTGTTTAGGATTTTCGATATATTTTTCGAGAAAAACAGTATCATCGCCAAAAGCTGTTTTCGCTTCTCTTCGTGCTTCGATATACGCTTTTTCGAGTTCAGTATCAGTTCTCACAACACGCATTCCACGGCCGCCGCCGCCAGAAGTTGCTTTGAGCATCAGCGGATAACCAATTCGGTGGGCTTCTTTTAGCGTAATTTCATAATCATCTAAAGGATATTTGCTACTCTCTATGATAGGAACTTGAGCTGCTTTAGCTATTTTTTTGGCACTCACTTTATTTCCCAACTTATTCATTACCTGTGGTTTTGGCCCCACAAATGTAATGCCTTCTTCTTCGCAGCGTTTCACGAAGTCGACATTTTCAGACAAAAAGCCATAACCTGGATGAATAGCATCAACACCTTCACGTTTGGCCATAAAAATAATTTCTTCAATATCTAAATATGGCTTGAGTGGTTCATTGTCTTTTCCTATCTGATAGGCTTCGTCGGCTTTGTAGCGGTGCAACGAATAGCGGTCTTCATAAGTATAAATAGCTACGGTGCGAATATGTAGCTCAGTGGCTGCTCGAAAAATGCGAATTGCGATTTCGCCACGATTGGCCACCATCAATTTTTTTATTGTTTTTGTTGCTGTCATTTTATATAATCTTATTGTTTTTGCGTAAAAAATTTATTGTTTCACTAAATTTTGTTTTGTAATTGTAAAAATAATAAAACGGCAGCTTTTTCACAACATTTAATGCCTTTCCCAAACGATAAGTACGCCAGGGTCTTCGGTATCGTTATAAAAAGTAAGATTAATATCTACCTTGTGTTGGTGGTCTTCTATTTCCCAAAAATTTTCGTGGTGTCCATAGCGTCTAGTAAAATAGGTTTGGAGTTCCTGATACAATTCTTTGGCTTCGGCAATGGATTCGACATAGCTATCTACTTGTATGACGGTGAGCTGCTCTTCATTGTTAAATTTGTAAGTAATATCGACAAACTTTTGTTTATTGATGTCGATATCAATATCATATCGAATAATATTTGCCCATTCTCTATCTAAATTTGCTTTTTCGGTGCTTTTGATGGTCGTTTTATCCATGCCAAAATCAACACCACGCAAAACACCTTTATTAGGTTGAATTATTGTTTGTGCTATTGTAGAATATTGTGCATTGTCAGATATTTCGGTTTCATTTTGGCATTGCACAAAAAGTATGAGAGTTAAAAATAAGAGTAATGCATTTTTCATAGGTAAATATTTATATCTTCGGAGTAATATCGTTGGTTTGTTTAGGAGTAGTTTAGGTTGCGTTGTAATGGTTTATGTTAGTCAAGTCTTAAAAACAAATTGCCTATTTTGAGAAGCTAACATGCTTATTTTCAAATCAAACAAACTATATTAAGTGCACTGTAATATAAGTAATTGGCGTTTTAGCCCTTTTATTATATGTTATTTTATTCCAAAAAAACGACAACTCTTGCCGTTGCTGTGT
>JBMZCV010000026.1:0-38009 GCA_049613665.1 Chitinophagales bacterium
ATAACACCAACAAAGGCGTGTCGTTCTTTTTTAGTATTTAGGTGGAAGGCACTTTAAAAGTGCCTTCCACCTAAATTATCATAACATTTATAGGAAACAAACCTTAAAAACTTAGATTACAGTGTACTAAACGCCTCGCATGACAAAAAGTTGGCAGTTTTTACTATATTGTTTCACAAACGAAAAAAACAAAATGCACAAAAAATTTCATCAGCTAAAAAAAGAATACCTTGCCCTTAATTTGCAGCAAGTTATTGATTACGAAAAATTTTGCACTATTTCCATCGTTTGGCATTCCACAAAAATCGAAGGTTGTGCTTTGACAGAACTCGATACAAAAGTTTTGTTAGAAAAAAATATTACAGCCGCAGGAAAACCTTTGCAAGACCATTTGATGATAAAAGACCATTATGCCGCTTTTCAATATATGAAAACGCAAGCCAAACAAAAGCGAAAGTTCTCTATCGAATTTCTAAAACAATTAGGTGCATTGGTAATGAAGCATACAGGAGGTTTCACAAATACGGCTTTGGGTAGTTTCGATACTTCAAAAGGCGATTTGCGGCTCGCACAAGTGTATGTTACCAAAAAATATTTTCCAAATTACCAAAAAGTGCCACGACTTTTAGAGCAATTTTGCAAAGCTGTCAATGCTAAAATGGATATGGTAACAGGCGACGAAATCATAAATTTGGCTGCCGATGTACACTACAACTTTGTCAATATCCATCCTTTTGGCGATGGAAATGGCAGAGTAGCGCGTTTGTTGATGAATTACATTGTTTTGTATCACGGTGAGCCATTGATAAAAATGTTTACGGAAGACCGAACAGCTTATATCAATTCTTTGAATGAGGCAGAAGAACAAGAAAATATAACCATTTTTAGAAATTTTATTCTTAGCCAAGAAATCAAGTTTTTGAAAGCCGAAATTGATAAATATAAGAAAATCAATAAGGGATTTACGTTTTTGTTTTGAACTATTTTTTACACAAACCGACATGATAAAATACCAAAAACTACATTTAAAAACTAAGCAAGACCTTTTGAAATTACCCAATCGCTTTGTCGGCGTGATAACCGAATTGCATTTGGGAAAAACGACTATTGCTTTCAAAACAAAAAGAGAAGATGTAACAACTTCGAGACAGCTCAAAAAAGTGTTGCGAAAGCTAGATATTAGCGGTAAAAACTTACTGCTTTTAACCAATAATCTCACGAAAGAAGCGAAAGAAATATTAAAAGCAGCCGAAATAGTATATAAAACAATTCAGAATTTTGAATGGACAGACGAAAGCTATACAAATATTAGGGAGTAAAAATCGTTTTTTTGTCAACAAATCTATTATTTAGCTTCTTGTTTTATCGTATCTTGCTTCAATTTCTGTTCACTTTCCACTAGCTTTTTGAGTTTTTGCAAGCCACTTTCCAAATCGTGTTCTAGCATTCTATTCATCATCAAACCCATATAGCGACGTGCAGGATTATGGTCTAATTTGCCCGAGCAAGTCCAATCTATTTTAGTTTGTTGCGTCTCCATTTCTGGCGTAATTTTCAGCTCGCCATTCATCAAAATTCTATCGTCTTGCAAGTGCATCACAAATTTCACGCCTTCGAGCGGATAGCTTTCCTTGATTTGCAAGCGACCATTGCCCATTTTATCGCCATTCCAACGCTGACTCGCTCCTTCGCCTTTACTTTTTACGCCATATTTCACTTTCAAAGTCTCATCGTTTTCCGTATTCCAAACCGTCCAGCGTGGCCATTCTTCCAAATCATTTAAGTATGGATATACTTCGCCATGTTCGGCATTTATCACTACCGTTTTTGTTACTTTATAGTTGCTCGGCAAAAAGAAACCGACTGTCATAAAAAGCGAGAATAAAACCGAAATACCTACTAATATTTTTAATGGAAAACTCATTTGTGTGCTGTTTTTTGTTTAAAAAAAATAAGGAGTGACAAGATACGAAAAAAAAGAGTTTTTGGAGGGGAAATGAAAAAAGCAAGACATTTTTTAGATGCCTTGCTTTTGGGAAAATTATATTTTACTTTCTAAGCTTTCTATTAGTTCTTCCATATTTTGATATTGTTTAGTAGGTTCATTCAATTCTTTGATTAAAATCCATCTAAAACGTCTTAAAAGTGGCGGCATCACTTTTACCAATTTTGCAAGCGTAGAAGAGCAAGAAATACCTTGATGGCTAACAAAATTTCTTTGTTCGTATAATTCCCAAAATATACTTGAATAATATTTTTTAATTTTTTGTTGATTTTTTGTTACATAATTATCTACATTTTGGTAATTATCTAGCTGTTTTATCACAAAAGGATAAGCTGTAATTGTTCTAAAATCATCAATATTAAAGTTTTCAGTTGAATTATTGCGTTTTATTATATTATTTATTTCTGCAATTTTAGAGTTATTTATAGAATCATTCACAATAAAATTATTTTTATGAAAAATATTTCGAATTGTTGAACTTATTTTACTTTTTCTTGCTTTAATCTCATCTATTAACAATATTTTACTTACAGAGTTTATTATTTTATAGCCTTTTCCAAAAGTATAAAAACTATAAATAGCTTCTAAATACTGCCAAAAATCTTTTATTTTATCTTCCCAATAAAATTGAGTATTTGCTTTAAAAAATAAATTATCGCAGGTTTCTATTTTCCGTTTAAATATAGGATTAAAACTGCCTATTTTGAAATCTTCTAAATTTGAAAGATTATTTAAACGATGCAAGTTCAAATATAAAAAATCAACATATGGATATTGTATTCTATATCCTCCGTTTTTGTTGAAAAAAATAGCCTGAAAATTATCTATATTGCCTTGTGTTCCAAAATTATTTGTTGCTTTATATACCAATCTGTTTCTTATGTTAGTAACTTTTTGTAAGACATTTTGAAGGCCTATATCAAATGATTTAAATACTGTTGGTACAATAACAAAAATGCACTTTTCTTCTTGATAAAACTTTTCAAATTCTTGTTTTGCCAAGGCATTTTCTTCAAAAAGAAAATACTTTTCATATTCTTTAAGCATTTCTACAGATACTATTTTATTTTTTTGATAAAAAATATTAACATTTTTATTTGAATCACTTATTTTTACGTTTCTTATTTTGATGATAAAATCACCTTCTTGTTTTTTACTCAAAACAGCTAAAATTGTCTCAAATTGAGCAATAAACCCTTTTCTTCTGAAAAATTGTGGAAAGAGACCTTTAGTATGGTCTGTTAAATCTTTCAAAAAGTGTCCTTGTCGAACAAATTCAGCTATAATAAGTTTTGTTAAATAAATAATTTCTTTTTCATGTGTAGCTGCATCACAATCACAAAATAGAATATGAGCAAGTCTATATACACAATCAAAAATATAAAAGTTTTTTTCTTGTTCAATTTCATATAATTTTCCTTTACTTTCCAACAAAGCTTTAATTACTTCTCTATTTTTTATTTTACTTTTGTTAATCTTATTGATTTGTGAAATTAAATTTGATTTTTGTATATTTTCCAAAGTAAAATTCTTACATAAAGAGAAAGCTTTTTCTTTTAGTCTTTCATCATTTATATTTTTTGCGAAAAATATTATTCTTTCAATCAAGATATTATCTTTTACTTTTTTTCTATTTTTATCTCTTTGATTCGTTAAATTAAAGGATTCTGTTAAAGTTTGAAAAACCTTTTTTAGCTCTTCCTTTAGTTCTCTATTACTATCATTATCAAGCAATTTTTTAATTTCGTTTATAGAAGTTTTTATTTTGCCATTTTTTGCAAAAAAGTCATTAGAAGTATTAAATAATTCAGACTCAAAATAATTCTTCAATACCGTTTTCGTGCTTTTTAAATCTGCATCATTATCAATATTATCTAATCGAAACAAGGCTCGTTCCAATATTGTCAAATGGTTTTCTAATCGAAATTCAAAGCGGTTGCAATTATCAGAACAGATGAAATGAAAGTAATCGTGAAAAATGCGTAATTTTTCCTCTATCATTTTGTCTTCAGGAAACGTGATTTGTCCTACTACCATGTTATATTTTTAGTTGTTTTTGAAAATTGTTTTAACAATGCAAATATAATGTTTTAACTTTAATAGTGAAAATTCACAATATGAGTTACATTATTATGTTAAGTTTATCTTTTAACAATCTTTAACCACTAAAAATTTTGTTTTACACAAAAAAAGAACAAACTTTAAAGCCGTATATTTTTTTACTGAAAAAACGCTTTTTTAGCTACAAAAATATACAACAATACTTTTACTTTAATCAAAAAATGGAGGTTATCTTTTGAAAAGACGAAAATTTATACAACTTGCTGGTTTGGGCGTTGGCGGTGCTATGCTTACCGTTCCACTTTTTGGAAACACCATTGGTTTGAGCCAATTGCAAACGCAAATCATGGACGTTTCGACAAAAAAGAAACTCGCTGATATTGCTCTAAATGCAGCTACTACAAAAGGTGCTACTTATGCCGATGTTCGTATTGGCCGCTATCTCAATCAATATGTTTATACGAGAGAAAACAAGGTACAAAACATTGTGAATACCGAATCTTTGGGCGTAGGCATTCGTGTCATTGTAAATGGAACGTGGGGATTTGCGTCTTCTAGCGAAATCACAGCCGACAACATCGCTGCCGTTGCCGAACAAGCCGTAGCTATCGCAAAAGCAAACTCTCGTATCCAAACTGCTGAGGTACAGCTTGCTCCAACAAAAGGCTTGGGTGAAGTGAGTTGGAAAACACCTATCATCACAAGTGCAATGTCTGTGCCTGTGTCCGACAAAGTAGATTTATTGTTGAAAAGCAATGCTGCTGCTATGGAAAACGGTGCATCTTTCGCTAGTTCTGCTTTATTTATGGTCAATGAAAAAAAATATTTTGCCTCCACTGATGGCTCATATATCGACCAAGATGTGCATAGAATTTGGCCAAATTTCAGCGTAAACGGCATTGACAAAAAGACAGGAAAATTCCGCTCTCGTCAGTCTCTTTCTGCTCCAATGGGCATGGGTTATGAATATATGATTCCGAAAAAAGAAGACATGATGCCATGTCCTGTAAGTGGCCTTGTAGGCTACAAAAATAGCTACGACATGATTGGCGATGCTGCTTTAGCAGGAAAACAAGTAGTTGAAAAACTAAAAGCACCATCTATCAAAGCAGGCAAATATGACTTAGTGCTTGATCCAAATCACTTAGGTTTGACGATTCACGAAAGCGTAGGCCACCCGCTAGAATTGGATAGAGTTTTGGGATATGAAGCCAACTATGCAGGCACGAGTTTTGCGACTTTAGACAAGTGGAAAACAAAGAAATTTGAGTATGGCAACAAAAAAGTCAATCTTTTTGCAGACAAAACGCAAGTAGGTTCTTTGGGAGCAGTAGGCTACGATGATGAAGGTGTGCCGACAAAGGAATGGGATTTGGTAAAAGATGGTATTTTGGTAAATTATCAGGCTATTCGTGACCAAATTCATATGCTCGACCAAAAAGAATCACATGGTTGTTGCTATGCCGATAGCTGGAATTCCATTCAGTTTCAGCGTATGCCAAATGTTTCTTTACAGCCAAATGCAAAAAAATATTCGCCAGAAGATATGGTAAAAGATGTTGAAAAAGGTATTTATATTGTTGGACGTGGCAGTTATTCTATCGACCAACAACGCTACAACTTCCAATTTGGCGGTACGCTTTTTTACGAAATAGAAAATGGCAAAATCAAAGGCTTGGTAGAAGATGTCGCTTATCAGTCAAATACGCAAGAATTTTGGAACTCTTGCGAGTCTATCTGCGATGAAAAAGACTATCGTTTGTTTGGTTCTTTTTTCGATGGCAAAGGCCAGCCTGGCCAAGTCAGTGCAGTTTCGCATGGTAGTTCTACCACTAGATTCAACGATATTAATGTCATTAATACGGCTAGAAAAATCTAAGTGCCAAGCACTATTTAATAAGCGGCTGATTTGTGCTAATGTATTGAAAAATCAGTGTGTTAGCTTTTACAATCTGTTGTTTATTTTTAGTAGAAATTAGGTTTGATATTATTTAATAAAACGAGAATACTAACAAGAATGTATCGTTTTTAAATAATGTTTTTTATTACTATTTAAAACAATAACAATCATATATATATGGCAATTTTAACGAAAGAAGAAGCCAAAGCTTTACTCGAAAAAGTGCTTGCCCTTTCTAAAGCCGACGAATGTACGCTAAATTTGTATGGCTACGAAAGTGGAAATATCAGATATGCTCGAAATAGCGTAAGTACAAGCGGTGCTGAAAGCAATATTTCTTTGGAAATAGAGTCGGTTTTTGGCAAAAAAACAGGTGTGGCGACCATCAACGAATTTAATGACGAAGCCTTAGCAAGAATTGTAAAAACATCGGAAGAACTCGCCAAATTATCGCCAGAAAACCCTGAATATATGTCGGTTTTAGAACCGCAAAAATATGAAAAAGGTATTGCTTACAAAGAAACAACAGCCAATATCACGCCAGAAGACCGCACCAAAATTGCGGAAGACAGCATCAATCCTTGTGCCGAAAAAGAGGTAACTGCTGCTGGTTTTATGGAAAATAGCAAGAGTTTCAAAGCGATGATGAACTCGAAAAAGCTGTTTGCTTATGCACAAAGCACCGATATGGAATTTTCGATTACGGCACGAACAGCAGATGGTACAGGCTCGGGATATTCTACTTGCGATTTCAATGATTTTAGCCTTTTTAGTGCCAAAAAAGCAACGCAAATAGCACTAGACAAAGCCATAGAATCGCAAAATGCAAAAGCTATCGAACCTGGAAAATATACCGTTATTTTAGAGCCAGCCGCTTCGGTAGGCCTGATTCGGAATATGATGTGGAATTTCAATGCACGCTCGGCAGATGAAGGTCGCAGTTTTTTGGCAAAACAAGGCGGAGGCAATAAGCTAGGCGAACAAATTGTGGATAAACGCGTCAATATTTATTCAGACCCTTTCAACAAGGAAGTACCAACAACAACGTGGAGCAATGGCTTGCCTCGCAAAAAAATATCGTGGATAAAAGACGGTAAGGTAGAAAATTTGCGATATTCTCGCTTTTGGGCGAAAGAAAAAGGCAAAGAAGCAACGGCCTATCCAGGAAATTTCATTATGGCAGGTGGCGATGCGACTTTGGAAGAGATGATAAAGAGTACGAAAAAAGGTATTTTAGTAACCAGAACGTGGTATATCAGAACGGTAGATCCGCAAACCTTGCTTTATACTGGACTGACAAGAGATGGTACTTTTTATGTGGAAGATGGCAAAATTAAGTTTCCTGTCAAAAACTTCCGCTTCAACGAAAGTCCTGTTATCATGCTCAATAATGTGGAAGCTCTCGGCAAACCTATTCGCATTGATGGCAACTTAGTGCCGCCGATGAAAATACGAGATTTTACATTTAGCAGTTTGTCAGATGCTATTTAAAATTTAAATAACAATTTACAAGATGCTTTTTAGAATTGCATCTTGTAAATTGTGTTTTTTGGAAAAAACAAGAAGTTATCTTATTAGTTTTTTCAAATTTTCTTTCAAAGCTTTTTTTTCTGGTTCAGTCAAATTTTCAGTATAATCTAAAAACTTAACTGCAAACTTTCGTAAAGCATTATTAAACCATTTTTCATTATTTTTAGTGCTTTTCGCCTGAACAATTCGAAGCCAATCTTTAGCTAAAAAGTCTTGCCAATCATTTAATAATATTATCTTTTTCTGATTTAATTCGGTAATATTTTCAACACTTAAAATTTGGTCGTTTACCTTTCGATATTTTTTATTCCAATTTTCTAAAGTTTTATAACTTATCTGTGGTCTAGGACTTCTATCTGGAAAAGGCAATTTGTTGGTAATACTATTCAAATAATATCCTGTTGCTACTGAAACATTATTTTTTGTTCGTTTTACAAAAATTACCCACTCAAATGGTGTAACTTGTTGCACACTTGAGCCTGGTATGTTATTATTTTTCGTAGATTTAAGTTCTACTGCTTCAAAGTAAGTACAGTTTCCATCTGTAATTTCCAGATATAAATCAGGATTAGTATAAATAGACCTTTTTGAATTGGCAATATGTTGTTTTTGTTCATCATTGATTTCTTTGGGCAACAAAACATTAACAATTTTATATTTATGTAAATTTGCAACATTAATGGTATAACTTTCCGAGTCAATTTTTATATTTAGCTGTTTTAAATAGCTTGATTTAATATTATTATTTTGACTGATATACTGCTTAAAATACTTTTTCAAATATTCATCTGTATTAGCTTCCGCAGATTGAAATTTTATATTTTGAAGCTTGTTGTCTAAGGAAGCATTGAGTTGTTTTTCGAGTTCATAAAAATATACCAGTAAAAAAGAATTCAGTAAGTTGGGTTTCTTGTGTATTTTCATTTGATTTACTTTTTGAAATAAAAAGACCAATTCGCTTCAATTTTTTTAGCTATATGGTAAGCCAAAAGCGGCGGAACTGCATTACCTACTAACTTATAGCCAACCGATGGACTAACTGCAAATTTTTTCCCTTTCTTATTGCTTGGAATTACAAAATTAAAATTATCAGGAAATGTCTGTATTCTTGCACATTCTCTCAAAGTTAAACGTCTTTCTTTTTTTCCTGCTTCTATTTCATCAATTATTTTACCTCCATTTTCAATGCTTAACCTTCTAAATTCGATATTACCATGATGTTCGGCTCGAATAGTTGGTGCTAGTTTATCTAAAGATATTTCTTTTTGCCCTTGACAATGTTTGCCCATAAACTTTGCCTTTGAATAATATGTTTGTGACAAATCATTTGTTTCACTAGGTTCTACTAAGTCTTTTAAAACTTCTCTACTTTTTGTAAATGGCTTCATTAAATCTTGATGCGGCAAATAGCATATCTTATCATTTAGCTTGTGAGTAGGTATTGGATAAGGACTATATTTTTCTGGAATGTTTTTTTTTGAAAGTGTCTCTAATGCTTTTTTTGTTAATGCCGATTTTTTGAAACCGATAAAAATAATGCGTTGTCTTGATTGCGGTACTCCATAAGCTCCTGAATGTAAAATTTTTGGAGCTAATACTAAATATCCATCTCCATTTATATTTGAAAAGTCAGTTTGAATAAGCTCTTTTATCTTTCCTAAATTTGCTAATCCTTTCACATTTTCTGCAATAAAAATATTGGGTAATGTTATTTCAATTACCTCTTTCATCCACATATACAACTTCCCTCTTGTTTCAAGGGTTGGAATAGCAGTAGTTATCAAGTTTCCATGATGGTCTTTATGAGAATTTAACCCCTTTCTTTTTCCTGCAATGCTAAAATCTTGGCAAGGGAAACCGCCTGTTACAACATCAATATTTTTTGGAAAAATAGCACGATTACCTTTTTTGTATTCTTTTACAATATCTACAATACTACCTACTCGGAAAGTACCATTTAAATCATATCCTCTTTTTTGAGAAAAATAATTATTCCAAGCAATTTTAGCTTGCTTATTAATATCATTGGCAAACTTTGTTTCAAAAAAAGTCTCTTTTAAAAAAAAAGAAAAACCATCTTCTTTTTCAATCCAATCATTGCTTATTTTGAGGTTAATAGTAGCTTTAGGAACTTTAAAGCCGCCCTCAAATCCAATATCCATGCCACCACATCCAGAAAAAAGTGATAAAAGATTTTTTTTCATTTTTAGAGATTTAGTCAAAAAAGAGAAATAAAATAATTCAAAATATAAAATTGCATTATTATTTTCATACAAAGAAGTTAGAAATCCCAATTTAGATTAAAAAAATGTTTTTTCAAAGTTTAGGTTTCAATTTTAATCTTTCTTCTCATATTCACGCCGTATAGATTTAGAATCTAAAACCTTAACGCTCATATTTTGCTGGCCAATACATTTTATTTCCCATTTTTCAATAATTTCGCCACCCCAATATTTGTACTGCATACTGATTTTAGATGAACCTATTTTTTGCCATGTACCTTCATTATTTCCATAAGAAATAGGTGGCGTTCCACACCAACCAATATTTTGCCTTATTATCATCTTTCCATTTTTTTTAAATTGAAAACCTCCTTTGTTCTGTACCAAAGCTTTTTCTTTGCTATATTCATAAATAGCATTTTGGAAATCTGAAAAAATCCATACGCCAACAATTTTTTTATTCATTTTGCGATGCGTACTAAATGATAACAAGGAAAATGAAATAAGCAGAATAATTCCAATCTTTAAAGCTTTCATAATTAAGTACTATTTAATAAAGCATTCGTTTAGTGGCTAACGCATTGACATTCAAGGTGTTAGCTTGTTCTGAAATACCCAAAAACTTCTGAACGATTACTTAATTGATTAAATATTTTTAAAAGTAACTAAAGCAATATATCGCATTTTTTCGAAAAAAGCAAAACAAAAACAATCCAACCACTTATCTCAGCTTAGATTCTGTTCAGGTTGTTGATATTCTCGCATTTTTTCGTTTCCGATACCAGCCTATCAATAGTAGCAGAATCATCAAAACAAATAAGTTAGGCTCGCTCATACTTTGCGTATCTTCTCCGAGGTCTAACGCCTTATTTCCAGCCAAAACCTGTGCTTGTTTCTTTTTCAAGAGTGCTTTTTGGGCTTCATTTTCTACCACCAAATAAGAAGTAACAGGCGACATAATTCGTGACATAAAGCTATATTTTACCAAATCTAACCATTCTCTATTAGAGTTTTCGGGATGCAAAATTTGAGACCTCCATTTTCCTTGCATTTCCAAAGCCGTTGACCATTGTTTTTCTGAAATTTCTTTTTCTTTCATTTCAAAAATATCAGATTTCAAAATGATACTTGCTTTTTCATTGTCAGGAAGATAAGCAATCGTGTTGTCTTTGAGCTGATATTCTAAAACAACTTGGTCAAAAGACAAAGTTTTGTTTTCTTCAATAGGTTTAGAAGGGTTTGAAAGCAAAGAATGCACGTTTAAATACTCATTTTCGTCAAGGTCGTAAAACACAGTACTCTCTGGAAAAGCAAAATGCCAGTCTGCAAAGTTTTTATCAAAAATGCCCTTGTAGAGATTATCTGTTACCACAACGATAACAGGAAAGCTATTTGTTGGCGATTTGTAAGCCTCAAACAAAACGGATTTGATGCCTCTCTCTGTATAAAAACCACCTTCAAAGTCTTGATTTTGAAATTGCTCTTGCCAATTTTCTTTAAACGACATGGTAGTAACATAGCTATTTACAAAACTAATCTTTGCATCTGTGGCTAAGTTTTTATACTTTTTTGAGATATTTTCGATGCGACTCGTAAACTCAGAAACCTTAAATTCGTCGCTTGCATCTACTACAAAATGGAAATAAGGCTTTCGCTTTATTTGCTTCAAAGTTTGCTTTTGTTGAGCAGAAACATAAACCATATTTTCGTTTTCAAAAGCTGTTTTCTGCACCATATCTGTTTCTCCGAGTTGAATGGTATAGCCATCAAAATCTAGCTGAATTGGCTCTTTATGCAACAACTCAATGCCTGTTTTTCTAGTCTCATTTTTTAAAAATGGAAAAACTCTAAATGCTACTTTATTCCCTGTCAAATAATATAATATTCCAGGGTCTCTGTTTTCATTTCTGATGCTCGAAAAAATCCACATCGCTGTTTTCTTTTCTGCCAAAATTCCCATTTCTTTTTTATCGCCCACATACAAATAGTAGTCGCTAATCCAAGCACCTTCAGGCAGTTCTAGTGTAGTTGCATATTCCGAAAAACGAGTTCTTTCGTTATGATTTGTTATTTCTAAATCAATCCAACTTCTCCACGCATTTTGAGCAGTATCAAAAGTACTGTTTACTGAAATGTCGCTTATTTCAACCTCGTCATTTCGAATATTTTCTCGCCTAATATTAATAGGAATATTATCGAAAAATATATTTTCTATCGTATTTATTTTCGTGTTCGACAAAATCAAATTATCAAGCACCAACCAATTGAAATAAGCCGATAAATAAGGCTGTTGAGTTCCAAAAATGCCTCCTCTGTTATTTTCCTTGTGGCTTTTGACGACATTTAGCGTTTTTTGAAGCGAAGCCTTGTTGATGCTATAAGATTTTGAGTAGTCTGGATTATAAATATAATCGAGTGTTTTGTTCAAGGTGTTGGCATCTTTCAAATAATTTGCGGTAATAAGAAAAGGAATCACCAAAAAACCCACCATAGACGCTGTCCAGATGAAAGTATCAGAATAGCGTGTTTTTAGAAATTGAATATCTTTTGACAGCTCATTTATGTGTAAAACAAATAGCATCAATGGCGTAAGCATCAAAAATCCTGTTCCGATGGCTACAAGTGCAATAATAGAAAGTGGCAAAAATGGCAGAAAAACAAGGAAAAAATAGAAGGTATAAGCAAAGGTTAGGCTTCTTCCAAAAAACAAATACAAACGATGTTTTTTATTTTCCATAGCAGGCCAGCAAACAAATAAGCCGTTTACGATTGCCAAAATATAAAACCAATAACTGTTAAAGTCGCCAAAAATACCAGATTCTTTAATGTTAAATTCGTTAAACAAATGGCCATTATTTACGGCTAATCCAATGAGCGGCAAAATAATAGCGATTGGCACTTTCCACAATAATTGATATTTTTGCAATACTTCTTCCTTTTTGGTAGCAAGAATAAAAATGCCTCGAATAAAGAAAAATAGAAAAAGTAGTGTTCCAATAATAATAAATATCACTAAAGCATGTCGGCTAAAATTGCGGTTTAAAGGCTGCCAAAAAGGTAGTATGAGTTGAGAAAACACATACCAACTAATGGGAATAACAAAAGCAATTAAAAAATTGCTCAAAACTGTTCTATCTTTTGTTTCACTCGTAAAATGCACCACCAATACAAATAATGAATAGGCAAGTGTTGGCATCAGAAAAGTGCCTGCATATATCATTAAATTTCCAGACAACATCCATTGTGGTATCGAAAAAGGTACTATATCTTCGGAATAATAACCGTATAAATAAAGGTATGGAATGTAGGTGAGCAAGGCAGCAAAACCATAATAAGGCGAAACATTTTTCTTTTTGATACTCAAATAAACGCCATAAATTAAACTTAGGCTTCCGAGTATGCCCAATGTATAACCAAACTTTTTCCAAAGCTGAATACTCTCTGGTTTTAGCAGACTTTTGATGATATTGTAATCTCCATAAAAGAGAAAAAACAATACGATAATCGGCAGTGTATTTACAATAAATATCCATTTTGGACGAAGTAAGTTTTGCATTTAAATGTTTTTTTATGACTGTTTAGCAAACTATTGAGGAGTCGTTCAGAAGTTTTTAGGTATTTGGTTGAAGCTAACACGCTGATTGTCAATGCGTTAGCAACAAATTAGATTTTTTTGCAACTATTTCCGCTTTGAAATAAAAGGAATAACAAAACCATTATTTATTCTTTTTTTGTATCAACAATTTTTTTTTAATCAAAAGTTTAAACATATTATTTTTTTTAGGCTAAGAAGACCAATATTTCCTATTTTATGGCCTTTTGAACTGAAAAATAGTATGTTTTCCCTACCAAAAAAGGTTTCTTTTATTAAACCGAGAATGGCTGATTTTTTAGTTAAATTGATATTTTTGAAGAATTTTTTCGGCTATCAAATATATCAAAATCAAAAACACTAAGTTGGTTAGAATGCCAATGCTTTCGTGAATAATTGGCTGCTTGATATGGAATGTCGAAATGCTAGGATTTAATAGCACAATAGAAGCAAAAATTCGTGAGCTATTCACAAAAATTGTTAGTAGATATGCTGCTATAAAGCAAAAAACAAAAGCCGAAACTTTATGAATAGTTTTATTAAAATAATTTACACTCAAAAAAGTCAGCATTAAAAAACACAGTAGCCAAAAGTTGAAACCCGAACAAGATTTATTGATTACGATATTGAGTTGTGCATAATAATAGCCATTTTCGATACTGTAAATGGACTGCAAACCCGTCAATATTTCAACTAGCTTGTTTGTCGGCTGGAGCAAAAAATTTAAATCATTGGTATCAGCAATAGTATATCCAAATTTCAATAACACAAATAAGGCCATTGCTATCAAATAATATATTATATTTTTATTTTTTATCACCTTTTTATTTTTTTCTAAAATGCTCATGCCTCTAAAATTGCAATTGTTAGGCCAAACCTACTGCTATTGAATAAAAACAATATAAACATGAGATAGCAAAAAAACAAAAAAGGTTGCAAGGTATTTTTTTATACTTTCTTAGCCTCAAAAAGTTTAGAAATATTAAATTTTATTCAAAAAAGAAAAGACGACAATATCAATTACGAAATTGTCACCTGTAAGCTTTTCGCCATCAAAATCCAATGAGCTAGATTTTACGTCTATTGTTCCTTCGTGTGAGCCAGCTACTTTGTAGGCTTTCCAAACGACTTTTCTTTCTTTTACGCCTACATTTTTTCGATTGAAACGCTTGAAAATATGAAACTTTGCAATAAAAAAGCTACCACCAAAACTGTTGTGCTTACTAATAAATTTTTCATTTTTTCATTTTTGAAATAAAATAATAGTGCAAAGTTCAACTTTCTCAATCACAATATCTAGAAAAATATTCATAGTATGTTTATTTTTTGCCAACAAAAATAAAAAAAGGCACAAAACATTTTTGAAATATTTTGTGCCTTTTTCTTGCGTTATACTTTATTGTTATTGTATCAACTCGTGAAACGGCTCTAAACTACGATTTGCTTTTACGCTATCTATCGCTGTTTCAAGTTCTTTTCTGATTTGTTTTGGCATATAATAATGGAAAAAACGTCTTTTTTCTATTTCGAAGCTGCTATATTTATCCCTGTCTTCATAATAGACTCTAGGCATAGTTGCACATAAAATTTGCTCTTGTAAAACGCCAAATAGTTCTTTTGTTTCAGGAGCATCAGCATCAAACTTTGTCATTTGTCGATACACTTCCATAGGCTTTGCATAATACCAATTTTTCATAGGTTCTATACGCCTGCCATATAAGTATCGTTCTCCTGATTTACAATTATGAATGACTATTTTTTGCAGTATAATTTGTTCCAATGATAGTTTTTCCTCCTCAGAAAAAGCTTTTTTTAAATCTTTCACTTGCTGAAGTGAACTATTCGTATAATTTTTCTTCAAAGTAGCTACTGTTTTTTCATCAAACTCAATGTTATACAACTTTTTTACTCGTTCCAATTCTATTTCTATAAAAGAAAATTGCACTTCAAGAGTTTTGAAATAAACGTCATTCAACATTTTTTGATTGATAGTTGTTGTTTGCACGAGCAAAGGCGTTGCCAAAATACAAGCCAATAAGCTATAAATTATCCATTTTTCGGCACGATAAACAAGCCTAACGATAAACCAATTTTGCAGAAAAATAACTATCAATACAAGCACAGGAACAAACCAATATTCTTCATAAAAATTTAGTTCGTTGTCATATCCTATTTGCCAAAAAAGAATAATTGTAAGATTTGTGCCAAAACGAGCAATAAGCATAATAACTGTCCAAAAAATAAGCAAAATATTTGTTCGTGCTAGTTGTTTTAGCATTTTATCTTTGCGTCTTTGATGCGTTCTATTATTCATCCATATCCAAATCGCAAGCGAAAGGCCAAGCAAAGCAGAAAGAAAAGCATAAAAATAATTGTAGAAACGAAGTTCGTGAGCAGGCAAAATAAACAAATCATTTGCAGCAGTCCAAATTCTAAGAAATTCTCTCGAATAATTGAATGTTAGCGAAAGAACGATAGCCGAAATAATGCCTACAAAAATTCCTGTCCAAAATCTTTGTTTGCCAATATTTTCGACTGAAATTTTTTCTTTTTTAAAGCGAATATTAGCTACGATTTTCATGATGTATGTTTTACTTTACAACGAAAAATGTAGGTAAATAATTCCTTTATAATAACTCCATCTCAGTTAAAAATTGAGATGGTTTTTTATCCCAAGTAAAGTACCTATCAGCGTAAGTTAATGTTAATTCTTTAGATGCTCTTGTTATTCCAACATAACAGTTTCGACGCTCTTCTTCAATTACTTCTTTTTTATTGCTTTTCAAAGCATGATATGATGGAAGTTCATCATTTACCATTCCAATTAAATAGACATAATCAAAACCTTGCCCTTTAGAAGCGTGAATAGTCATTAAATTTATTTCATTTGGTTTAGCAGATGTTGCTTTTGAACAAAGTGCCATTTCTTGTAGAAAAGAACTTAAAGGAATTTCATTACCTAAACGGTTAAAAATTTCTTTTGATAAGTCTTTCCATACCTCTTTCTCTTCTCTGTATTCATCATAACTATAAACTTGTTCTTGAATAACTTCCTTTGAATTTTCGTGTTCAAAATTATCAAACCATTGCAATACCTTATTATAAAAATGCTTATAAGTTTTTATACTTAATTGTGTTTCTATTAACAAAATTAAATCTTTAAAACCTTTTTCATTATTACCTAATAAAATATTAACTCTATTAAGCCAACTCGAAAAAAGACTTACATTATTCTCTTTTTGTTTTATTTTTTTTATCAATGAAAGCTCAATATCTAAATTTGCCATTTGATTAAAAGAACCAATTACTGCTTTCATTGAACGCTCTCTATTGGGAGAATTAAATAAATGTAAAATTGCATTTAACCATACAAGAGGAGCACTTATAAATTTGTCTTTTCTTGAATAAAGTCTATATGCAACATTTCTTTCGTTTAATTCTTTTACAACTTCATCAAGTAATTTTTTTCTGCGAGCCAAAATTGTCACTTGCCCCAATTCTTCTAAATGATGTTTCAAAATATTATCAACAACGCCACTAACTTCATTTTCAAAAGTATCAAATTTAGAAACTTTAACTTCTCCTTTGCTTGAACAAGATTTATTAGGTTGAAAGATACCTAAACGCAACTCATTTTGCATCATTAGTTTGTTGCTAATATATACAATTTTTTCTGGACAACGATAGTTTAGTGGTAAATGTATAATACTTGGCTTATAATCTTCTTTAAAAGTTTTTAGTCTTTGATAATCAGCACCATTCCATTCATATATGACTTGATTATCGTCTCCAACAGCCAATAAGTTTGTATGATTATTTATGATACATTCCAATATTTTATATTGTATTTTGTTTGTATCTTGCAGCTCATCAATACAAATTTTTGAGAAAATTCGTTGATAATGTTTTCTTAGAGCATTATATTCTTTTAAGAGCTTATATGATTTTAATAATAAATCATCATAATCCAAATAGTTACTGCTTTTTAATTCAGTTTCATAGGCAGTATATATAGCATTTATTGTTTCAAATTTTTCAGTCTTTAATTCGCCTTCACTAGGTTCAAATCCTTCTTTTTTTAGAAAAGAAATAAATTTTAGACATTTTTTCCAATTGTATTCTCCATTTATATTGGCATTTCTTACTCCTACTTTTAATATTTCGAGTCGCTCACTTACATCATTGCAAATATCAAAATCTGTAGAAACACCTAAATAATAGCCATACTGTCTTAGAACTCTTGTTCCAAAACCGTGAAACGTCATTAGGTGAACTCGTTTTAGTTCATCTTCCATATCATCTTCCGACAATCTGCTCTTCATTTCTTGGGCAGCCTTATTCGTAAATGTTAAACCTAAAATTTTATAGGATTTCCGCTTATCAACGATAAATTGTTTTTTAATCCATTCTTTCAAAACTAAGGTTTTGCCTGTTCCAGGCCCCGCTAATACTAATATACGTTTTTCAGATGTATTTAGCACTTTTTCTTGTGCAGCATTAAGTTGCACAACGCTATTTATTGTTGATGTATTTATCATACTAAATTTAAAATTTGATTGATGCAATCTTTAAAGAATGTTGGAACTCGTTCTTCTGTAATATTCTCTTTTTGTAATTTACGAATTAATTTTTGAGGATACAAGATTTTTTCTTTTTGCATCATTTTGATAATAGGATATCGCAGTAACTCATTGTAATCATCATGATTATTCTCAATGGTGTAAAGTTGGCCATATACTGATAAATTTACTTTATATGTTCCATCTTGATTTTTCCAAACTTCGTAATCAATATTTCCTACTTCTGCGTCTAAAAGTTCCTTTTCTGTTTGCGTTGAAAAATCTGTATTATTCTTCAACTCATTTATATAAGTTTCATTCTTTTTCTTTTTTTTCATAATTTGCTGATAAAGTTGAGTGTATTTACCATTTGTTTGAGTTATAATAGTTTGAATATTAGCTGAAACATCTATTCTAATTTCAAATTTTCCATCATTTTTGAAAATTAATCTTGCTGTTTTTTTATCTTTCTTATTGTTTGTTTGAAAAACAGATTTAGAAGGATTCGTTGTAAAACTTATATGTTCAGTTAATATTTCCAAATAGTCATCTTTAAAACCATTATCATACAAAAACGTTTCAATGTCAGTATTAGGAGTATCATAGGTTTTGACAAAACTATCAACACCATTAATCTCTGATGCAGGTATTTTCTTCTTTGTCAGTTCCTGTTTTGTATCTTCATAAGCACTGTCATTATCCGAAATCAACAGCCAAGGCATATCAAAATGTTTGGCTAATACTACAAACAAACCTGCCGAAGCATTATTTTTATAATCAATTACAGAAATGCCATTTTTATCAAGATTTTTATTCATCACTTGAGCAAAATACCTCAATAATAGATATTCGGTTTGTCCTTCGCAAAGCAACCATGCTTTCGCAAAAAATATCTCTCCTCTAAGTCTTTCTGTATAATATTTTAAATTTAACACCTCATTATCTGAAAGGTAAATTGCTGATTTTAATTTTAAATCTTCAATAGCTTCCAAAGCCGCTGCATTTCCTGTATAATATTTTTTTATTGTATTATACTCAACATTTTCTAAACATCCTTTTAACACCAACTTTCCATCTGTACCAATAGGATTATAAGTAAATTCAGTTTTGGTATCGCAAAAATTTACAATTTCTGTATTGTGAGGCAAGTGAATTTCAAATTCTTGTTGAATAGCATACACTTTAACCGTATTTCCATTTCGTTTTAAAAGCCTCAAACTTCTCAAATCTGCTTCTTGAATAAGAAAGGTAGAATGAGTAGAAATAATTTTCTGTTGAGTTAGTTTCTCATTTAAAAAACTCCAAAGTGAACGAATTGCCTGCGGATGTAAATGAACTTCTGGCTCTTCTAATCCTAAAATAGAGAAAGCCTGTTCATGTGTTTTTTCCCTCATCAGCACTTCAGTATATGCCTTAAATAACATCAAAACAGATAAACTTTGCGTGCCTTGTCCAAATCGTGCCAAAGGCAATTCTACCTGACTACCTGTTGTGCTAATCATTAAAGTTGCTTTTTTGCTCAAATCCCAAGGCTTTTCTGGAAATGCTTGTATAGAAACACTACCTATATCATTAGATACTACTGAAGGTAAAGCATTGAGCTTATTTTTCAATTCAGCAATTTTATCATCTGATGACAAAATGTCAGTATTAAGTGTTTTAAGCCTTTGTAAAAATGTTTTTTCTTGTTCATCTGTTAATTTCAATCTCAAAAATTCATTCCAAAGTCGTGAACTACTAGAAAAAGAAGTATTTGCATCTCTTAAAGCACTTAAATAGAAAAATTGAACAATTTTGAAAAAAGTTGTTGAGTTTGATTTTATTTCTCGCAACTCGTTTCCATCATTACCTAGCCAAAACCACGATGAATTTGATATTTTTTCTACACTATCATATTCACTTTTTAGCCTTATACCTAAATTATACAAACCTGTTAGTGCATCAACTTGAACTATATTTTCTAGTTCAACTCCTGTAATTTCTTCATTCCATTCACCTTCTTCCGCCTCTCTAAACCAAAGTTCTATTACTATCTCATTATCTAAGCCTCCAGTTTCATCTTCTGAAAAATAATCATGTTCTGAAAAAGTATTTTTGCTCGAAATCCTAGTTCTATCTAACACTTTTCTGATTGCTTCTAAAATTGTAGTTTTTCCTGTATTGTTTTCTCCAATTAAAATTGTTGTAGGGCTGTTTAATTTCAGATGCAAGCTTCTAATGCCTCGAAAATTATTGATGAGCACTTCTTTTAGTTTCATATAAAATTGTTTTAGTTTTGATTTATAATAGTCTTTGTTTGAAATAAACTAATACTTTTAATAACAACAAAGATATACAATATAGTTCCTAAATAGCAGAAAATCTTATCATTTCAAAATAAAACCACCTTTCAACAATTCATTTTATCGTCTTAGAATACTATCTTTGTTTTTCATCACAAAATGAAAGCTATGAAAATTTTGCAGTTGTGTAAAAAAACTCCCTATCCGCCCAAAGATGGCGAAGCAATAGCCATTCTTACGCTCACGAAAGGCTTTTATGCTGCTGGCCAAGAAGTGCAAGTTCTCGCCATGAATACACCCAAACACGCTTTTGATATGAATAAATTGCCAAGCGAAATTAAACAGCTTGCCAAGTTTGAAAGCATTTTTGTAGATACCAGCTTGTCGGTTGTAGATGCGTTTTTAAACTTATTTAGCAAAAAATCTTATAATATACAACGTTTTGACAATCAAGCTTATAGGAAAAGATTGATAGAAATTCTGCAACAAGACAAGTTTGATATTATTCAGCTCGAAGGCGTTTATTTGGCAACTTATATTGATACTGTTCGCAAATATAGCTCCGCAAAAATCGTAATGCGTTCTCACAATGTAGAAGGCGAAATTTGGCAACGTTTGGCAGCAGAATCTAGCGGCTTGAAAGCTATTTATCTGCGTTTTTTGGCTAAAAGAATGTTGCAGTTTGAAATAGAAAGCCTGCAAAAATACGATGGCTTGGTTTGCATTTCGGCAAAAGATGAGGCTTATTTTATAGAAAAAGGCTACCACAAAGCCAAACACACCTTAGCAGTTAGCTTAAATCTCAAAGATTACACTTTGCAAAACAAAGATATATCTATTCAGAAGTCAAATATATTTTTCATAGGTTCGCTAGACTGGCTACCGAATCAGACAGGCTTGATTTGGTTTTTAGAAGAAGTTTGGCCAGTTATTTTGCGAGATTTTCCACAGGCACATTTCAAAATTGCAGGCAGAAATATTCCAGAGTGGCTACAAAAAAAGCAAATTGCGAATGTCGAAATTTTGGGCGAAGTAGAAAGTGCCATTGATTTTATGCAAGCCAACGACATGATGATTGTACCTTTGTTTTCGGGCAGCGGTATGCGTGTCAAAATCATTGAAGCGATGGCTTTGGCAAAACCTATCGTGGCGACAACGCTGGCTGCCGAAGGCATTGCTTATACGCATCAAAAAAATATCGTGATAGCCGACGATGCAAATACTTTTGCTTCTAGTTTGATACAATTGCTCAAAAATCAATCGCTGTGTGAAGAAATAGGCTCAAATGCACGGCTTTTTGTAGAGCAAGAACACGAAAACAAGGTGTTGATACGAAGATTATTGGCGTTTTATGAGGGTTTGTAAAAAAAGCTAATTTGTTGTATTAGTTAAAATTTAGTCTTACATTTGTTAATCATTTTTTTGCGAAAAAAGAAAAATATAAAGCATGAAAATCACAAAACTACGATTAGAAAACTTTAGAGGCTTTGCTGGCGTTCACGAATTTGAATTGCCAGATGGAAATATCACAGCTATTATTGGCGTAAATGGTGCAGGCAAAACTTCTGTTTTAGATGCTATGGCTATTGTTTTGTATAAAATGTTAAAGTATGGAATGGGAAATGTTACAGAAAAAAAAGAGAAATCAATAGAATTTTTATTAAATGACATTACTATAAAGCAAGATTTAAGTTCGATTCACCTTTACATCAATAGAAAAATAAATGAAATTTCAGGTTACATTTCCGATCGTACATATTCAGGATGGTTAGATAATGACAAATTGTTTGAAGAGAAAACAGAAAAAAGCTTACACTATAAAAATTTTTTCATTAATAAACCTTTGCCTATACTTATATATTATCGTTCTCATAGAGATTTTACAGGAAATGGTTATATTGATTACACATTCAATTACAAAAACTCTGCTATATGGTCTTGGGCTTATGAAAATGCTTTTGATACAATTATCAATTATGATAATATAGTTTCATGGTATTTAGGACAAATTAATATTGAAAACAACGAAAAAGTAAAACGTAAAAATTTTGATTATGAATTGCCTACTATTTCAGCCATAAAAAAAGCTATTCAACGATTTTTGCAAAGCTTAGAAGGTACAGATTTAAAAGGCATTGCACTTGATGTAAGTCCTTACAATCGTACTCAACAAACTTTGATGATTCAAAAAACAGATGTTGATTTAGAGTTTAGTCAATTGTCGGCTGGCGAAAAAATGATGATAGGAATCGTGTTGGATATTGCCTATCGTATGTCTATCGCAAATCCACATTTGGAAAATCCATTACAGACAGATGGCATTATTCTAATTGATGAAATAGAATTGCATTTGCACCCAAAATGGCAAATGTCGGTATTGCAAGCTTTATCAAAGACTTTTCCAAATGTTCAATTTATCGTCACGACACACTCACCTTTAGTCATTAATCAGTTGAATAGCAATCAATTACTCATTTTAGATAATTTTAAGATTATCGAAGGAAAGAAGCTGCATAATACTTACGGCAGAGATGTAAATGCTATTGTTTCAGATTTTATGGGAGCAGCAGAGCGGCCGCACGACATCAAAAAACGCTTGAAAGAGATAGAAGATGAGCTAAATGAAGATGTACCAAATATAGCTTTAGCGACCCAAAAGTTAGACACGTTAAAATCTATCATAGACCCAAATGATTACGAAATTTTGAAACTAGAAACCCTAATCGCAATAGAAGCAGATGAATTGGATTAAGAAAAAACAAGAACCTAAAAAGCTTACTTTTTTCCGAAATGCTGGCGGCACTTGGGATACTTTTTCGCAACACGAAGGCAAAGAAGATGTAAAAAATCAATTATTGGCCGAGCAACATCATTTGTGTGCCTACTGCACGAACCGAATTTCGTTTGAAAAAATGAAAATAGAACATTGGTGTGCTAGAAATACCTGCCCAACAAATCGAAATTTAGATTATACCAACTTGTTTGCAGTTTGCCTAGGCTGTTACAATAATGGCGAGTTTTTTCATTGTGATACCAGTAAAAAAGATATACTCATTGAATTAAATCCGCTTACAAAGCATCACATTCAAGTTATTTCTTATTCTAAATCTGGCGAAATTTCATCTTCTAATACTACACACAAAAGCGAAATAGATGCTGTTTTGAATTTGAATATTGAGCCTTTGAAAAAACAAAGAAAAATAGTTTTAGATAATTTCAAACTAGGATTACGCAAAAAATACAAAGGCAAAAAAGCAAATTATGTGAAGCTTTTGGAACGATGGAAAAATAGGAAAATGCCTCACAGTATGATTATTGTTAGGTATTTAGAGAAAAAACAATATACTTAAAGTACCAAGCACTATTTATGATAAGGAAAATTTAGGCTAACGAATTGATATTCAGCCTGTTAGTTTTTACAATTTGTAGAACAAATACATCTGAATACTTAAAATATTGAAAATATGAATAAACAACAACAAGCAAAAATGCCAAGCGGCATTCCCTACATCATCAGCAACGAGTTTGCGGAGCGATTTAGTTTCTATGGTATGAAAGCCATTCTAGTCGTTTTTATGACGAAATATCTGATGGATAGCTCTGGCGAACTCGCTACTTTGACCGAATCGCAAGCCAAATCGTGGTATCACATTTTCGTGATGGCCTGCTACTTTACACCTGTTATCGGTGCTATCATTGCCGACGTTTTTCTGGGCAAATACAAAACCATTATTTACCTATCTATCGTCTATTGTTTCGGACACCTTGCACTTGCTCTCGACGAAACTGCTTTAGGTCTCACAGTCGGTTTGACGCTCATTGCACTCGGAGCTGGCGGCATAAAACCTTGCGTATCGGCTCATGTTGGCGACCAATTCGATAGCAGCAATGACTCTTTGTTAGACCGAATTTTCAAATACTTTTACATTTCTATCAATGTTGGTTCGGTTTTATCTATCGTTCTCACGCCATGGCTACTGAAAGAATACGGCCCGCATGTTGCGTTTGGCGTTCCAGGAATCCTCATGCTTGCCGCTACCATTTTATTTTGGATGGGACGCAAGAGTTTTATTTCTATCAAACCTGTTGGCCCAAAAGCATACTGGGCAGCCCTCACGAGTGAACAAGGCAAAAAGGCGATTTCTTCGCTTATTCCTATCTATATTATGACTGCTATTTTCTTTTCTATTTTCGACCAAACAGGTTCAGCGCTTGTATTGCAAGCCGACAAAATGAATAAAGTAATTAGCTTTTTCGGCTTATTCGATATTACACTTTTGCCTTCACAAATTCAAGCTGCCAATCCATTTTTCGTCATTTTGTTCATTCCGCTTTTTGGCTTTGTGCTATATCCTTTCGTTGAAAAACATTTTTTCAAGCTAACAGGAATGCGAAAAATTACGATAGGAATGTTTATTACAGCTATCGCTTTTGCAATTTGTGCCTACATAGAAATACTGATTACTGCTGGGCAAACTCCTAGTATTTTTTGGCAATTGTTGGCATATATTATCTTGACTTCTGCCGAAATTTTGGTCTCTATTACTGCTCTTGAAATGGCTTATACGCAAGCGCCAAACAGCTTAAAGTCTTTTATCATGAGTTTTTATTTGCTATCTATTGCTCTCGGAAATTTCGTGACAGCAATGGTAAATTTCGCTAACGAAAGCACCGCAGCAGATGGTACAACAACTTTGTTGCTGGAAGGTGCTGATTATTATTGGTTTTTTACGGCCTTAGCTTTCGTTTCTACTTTTGTATTGTGGTATATGTCCACAAAATATAAGGAACAGAAATTTGTGCAAACGGCTGATATGAGAGAATAATTTTTTGAATCTTTAGTGTTTAATTTTAAGTTTTTAGTTAAAAAAATAATTTGTTTTGTCTTTTTTTACAATTAAAACAGCATTTTTTTTAGCATAAAAAAGAAAGTATAAATGCCAAAAACGTTCAAAACAGTCAAAAAATTGTAATTTTTTCATTATTTTTAAGCAAAAAAAGCCAAAAGCTAAACAAACTTGCACAAAAGCAAAAAATAGGAATGAAACTTGATGCTTTTGAAATCAAATGTCATTTTCTTTGTTTAGTCAAAAGCTAAATAACCTATTACATAAAAATAATCGTATTAAATTATGAAAAGAATATACGCCATCATTTTAGGTGTTATCATGAGTAGTGCTAGTCTGGTAGCCCAAGAAGTACCGACTGTAACGAGTGCTGCAAATTTGCAAATTGGTGAGCAAATTACCGTTTATGATGTTAATTTGACAGACCCTAACCCTGGCCCTGCTGGTGCAGAAATCATTTGGGACTTTGTTGATTTAGACTCAACAAATTATCAAATTGCTAGCTTCGTTTCGCCTTCTACTACCGATTTTTCGAGTGACTTTCCGAACACAAACGTAGCTATTGCTTATGAAAATGGCTTGGAAGGAGGCTCTTTCGTTACAGGCTATGAGTATTACAATACATCTGGCGTTTTGACCAGCTTGAGCGGTATTGTCAACAATTCAGGTACTGTATTGACTTATACCAATGCCCCTATCAATATGATTTATCCGTTTAGCTATCAATCTTCCAATTTTGATGAGTTTGCCTCTGAATATATCGTAAATGGCGACCTTGTAAACGAACAAGGTAGTATCAATATTGATGGTGATGGCTATGGTTCGTTGATTTTGCCTTACGGACAAATAGATGATGTAGTGCGTATGCACACGGTTATGGAATATACCCAAACCATTGAAGGCTTAGGTACGTTTGAATATTTGATAGAAAGATACGATTGGTATCACCCAGAATTGTCGTATCCTTTATTGACGGTTATCAGCGAAACTTTTGAAGATGGCGTGCCAAACATCAAAATGCGTTATGTGTTTTATAAAGATGATCTTGCTGTGCCTGTCTTTGATGGTTTGGTAGAATATGTGATTGGAGAAGCACAACTTTATCCTAATCCTGCTACGACTACAGCTCTTTTCAACTACGATTTGATAAAACCTACTAATGTAACATTAAACGTGTATAATACTCTGGGACAAATCGTGACGCAAATCGAAAAAGGGCAGCAAACTACTGGCCAATATAACATCGCTTTAGATGTGCAGAATTATGCAAAAGGTATGTATTTGCTAGAAATGCAAATTGATGAAGACCGTTTGACTAAGAAATTTATTGTAGAATAAAAAATACTTACAATTTCATTTGACTATAAGCCTAGCAAATTTTAATATTTGTTAGGCATTTTTTTTTGATAAAAAATATCAATCTTGCCGTTGCTGCGTGTTATCGTCAGCAACAAAAAGGTAATTAAGTTGTTTTAAGCTTCATTTTTCATAACAATATATTGATAAGAACATTGTAGCCGTCAGGTTAGTTAAAAATCTGAATGTTATGATACACCAAAAGGGTATTAGACCTTATTGGTGGGTTGTCGAATTTAAGAATAACAAGAATATTGTTTTTCGCTCCAAAAAGTGCCAAATAAATTACCAGATAACTTTGAATTGGACGAATAGGTAGCTAAAAGCTACCGTTTTGGTTTAGCACGAGTTAAAAACTCATGCTGGTACATTTTTTTTGCTGAGACTTTTTTCGTAAAACGAGGTGGTAGGCACTTTAGAAGTGCCTGCCACCTAAGATTTGCTTTTTATTTCAAAATGTTATTGTTTTGAAATATATGTGGTGGCAGGCATTTTCAAAATGCCTACCACCTTATTTTCCTATTATCGCTCATCTAAAATTTTGTGAATAAGGTTTATTATCAAAAACAAAAACCTCAACTTATTGTCTTGACGGCTATGGTAACAACATCAACAAAGGCGTGAAATATTATAATATATCTCTGCATTCGGCTAATCGTATTCATCATTATAACCACCTTTTTTCTCCTCTTCTTCCGTACAATCTAAAATGGTAATATCGTAATTTTCGGGCTGCACAAAAATAGTATCTCTGCGAATATTTAAACTACTATCGGCATATATTTCATTCATAAAATTTGCCCATATTGGCAAAGCAGTATTTGCTCCACTTCCTGTTTTGAGCGTCCTAAAACGCACCGATTTGTCGTCGCCACCCACCCAAATACCTGCCGCAAGCTGTGGCACAAGACCAACAAACCAAGTGTTTGCGTTATCATCTGTTACTCCTGTTTTAGCCGCAATCATGTTATCAAAATCATACCTTGATTGCAAATGGATTGCTGTCCCATTTTTCACTACTTCCTCCATCATACCGAGCATAGTGTAAGCTGTTTTGCTACTAATTGCTTCTTTTTTCTTTGGTCTAAAAACCGCCAATACATTGCCTTGTCGGTCTTCTATACGTTTGATGGCAAAAGGCTCATTATAAAATCCTTGATTGGCATAAGTGGCATAAGCTCCCAACATTTCATATAAAGAAATTTTTGGCGTTCCCAGACAAATATCTAGCTTGGCTTCTATTTCGCTATCAATGCCTAGCTCTCTCACCAAATCAATCACTACTTCTGGCGATAGTCGTTTCATCAAATGAGCAGATATATAGTTGATAGAATGTGCCAAACCTTCTTTTAAATTTACATTCTGCTTATATAAATTAGCACTTTGTGGTTTCCAAATATCTTGTTGCGTTTTTGGAACAATAGACAAATTGGGTACTTTTTTGCATACCTTCCAATTGTTTTGAATGGCTAAAGTATAAACAAATGGTTTGAAAAGCGAGCCAACTTGATGCTTCACACTTTTTTTCACATTATCGTATTGGAAATGCTTAAAATTGATGCCGCCTACCCAAGCTTGTATTTCGCCATTTTGCGGATTGGTGGCCAAAAAGCCTGTTTGCAATAGTTTTTTGTAATACCGAACCGAATCTAAAGGCGTGAGTATTGTATCTCTTTCGCCTTTCCAACTAAAAATGCTCATAGCAGCAGGGGTTTCAAAAATTTCTTTAATGGTCTCCTCTCCTACTTCATCGCTTTTGAGCTGCTGGTATCTTTCGGAACGAATGACACCTCTATGAATAGCGATATTCGTATTTTTCCATGCTGGACTAAGCTTTTTACTTACCTTTGGCCAAGTCTCCCATGGCTCACGATTTTCCCATTCTCTATAAAATTGCTCTTGCAAAACAGTCAAATGTTTGCTTATTGCATTTTCGGCATGAGCTTGTATCTGGCTATCCAAAGTGGTATAAATACGCAAGCCATCTCTATAAATATCATAAAAAGTGCTATCGGATTTCGGATTTTGTTCTGCCCACTCATTCACTTTCTCTTTGATATATTCTCTGAAATAAGCCGCTTTGCCATCATAGTAGGCATCTTGGTAAAACCGCAATTGCAAGGGCAAAGGTAGTAGATGAGTGCATGTTTCGTGCGTAATTTTTTTGTACTTACACATCTGTCGCAAAACGGTGTTGCGGCGGCTAATAGCTCGCTCTGGATATTTTTTAGGGTTGTAATAAGATGGCCCTTTGAGCATTCCGATAAGCAAAGCCATTTCTTCGACTTTGAGCTGCTGTGGCTCGCAATTGAAATAGCGTTTTGCGGCTGCTTTTATACCGTGAGCGTTGTAGTTGAACGGCACAAGATTGAGATACATCGTAGCTAGTTCGTCTTTCGTATAGCTTTTTTCGAGCCTTACTGCTATGACCCATTCTTTGAATTTTTGGGCAGCTACTGATTTCCAATTATTGTTGCGTTGATGAAACAAATTTTTGGCTATCTGCTGTGTGATGGTGCTGCCTCCTCCTGCGTTTTGGCCAAGCAAAAAGGTTTTTATCAACACTCGCCACATACTTCGCATATCTATGCCCGAATGTTCGTAAAATCGCACGTCTTCTACACTAATAAGAGCATCTATCAAAGTTTGCGGTATTTCGCTAGGGTCGGCATTGGTGCGGTCTTCTATGTAATATCTGCCCAACAAATCGCCTTTGTTGTCGTATATTTCGCTGGCTAGGGCTGTTTTTGGCGTTTCCAATTCCTCAAAGGTCGGCAACTCACCCAACATTCCGTAATTGATGCCTACAAAGAATAACATACATGATGTAACAAGCCCAACGTATAGCAGCCACATTATTTTGATGTATGTTTTGAATCTTGTTGGCATGTATAGTTTTTAATTTTTAGTTGTGAGTTTTTAGTTGTTGTAAATTTGTGTGTCGGAAAGCATTTTGAATATAAACGAAAAATATCGCTTTTGCAATATAAATGGTCTGCTTATTTTATAAGACGAAAAAATGAGATTTGGTCAATGTAATTAGGCTTTTTGGTTCGTTTTTATTTATAAATAATAGACATTATTCACAAAAAAAGCGTAGATGAAAATAGAAACATGATTGGATAAATGCGAATATTACATTTGCATAATTTTAGCAAATGTTGTCGTAAAACGAGGTGGTAGGCACTTCTAAAGTGCCTGCCACCTAGATTTGTCCTTTTTTTTAAATGTTATTAGATAAGTATATTTGTGGTGGCAGACATTTTAAAAATGCCTACCACCTTATTCTTCTATGATTTCTTATCTAAAATTTTGTGAATAAACTCTAATAGCATAACTTTTTTCAGAAAAAAATTAATAAAAACAAAAGTTTTGTTATTATTGTGCTTTCATTTTCAAATATAACCTTTTCAAACCATGTCTCTAGCACAAATAGCACGCTTCCACCGAAAACTAGAAAAAATACAACGTAGAGGTAATACCAAAAACGAAAAATCTATCCGTTTTGCCTTTCAAAATTTGCTGAGTTTTTATTGCGAGAAAAAGAATTTGTCGCTCATTCCAGAATTGCGATATGGAAATATTGAGCCAGATGGAACGGTGAGAGACAATTTTTTGAATGATTATGGCTATTGGGAAAGCAAAGATACGAAAGATGATTTGGAGCTAGAGATAAAAAAGAAAATTGCGAAAGGCTATCCTACTAACAATATCATTTTTGAAGATTCTGTCAGCGTTGTTTTGTATCAAAATGGACAGAAAGTAGCAACAGCCAAAACTGCTAATGAAAAAGCTTTAGATAAAATTTTGAAGCGTTTTTTAAGCTTTGAACTGCCTGAAATAAAAGAATTTCGCACGGCCATAGATATTTTCAAAGAAAATTTGCCAGAACTCGCCACAGCTTTGCGAAAAATCATTAAAGAACAAGCTACAAATAAAAACGAAAGTTTCTTAATAGCCCATCAGCATTTGCTCGATATTTGTCAAGGCTCAATCAATCCTAAAATAACGAAGTTGGAAGTCAATGAAATGCTAGTGCAACACATTTTGACGGAAGATATGTTTCGTTTTATTTTTAATGAAGACCAATTTCATCACGAAAATAACATTGCTTTGTCCATAAAAAAGGTACTGAAAACCTTTTATATCGGCAAAATAAAACGTGATATACGAAAAAAACTAGGCGTTTTTTATAATGCTCTCAAAGCTAAGGCTGGCAATATCAATAAGCTAGACGAAAAACAAAAGGTGTTGAAAGTTGCTTACGAGGCATTTTATAAGGCTTACAATCCGAAAGGAGCAGACCGTTTGGGCGTTGTTTATACACCAAATGCTATTGTCGATTTTATGATAGAAACTACCGACCACCTTTGCCGAAAGCATTTTGGTAAAAGCATTGCCGATAAAAATGTAGATATTTTAGACCCAGCAACAGGCACAGGCACATTTATCACGAGTTTGCTTGATTTTATTCCGAAACATAAGCTAAAAGAAAAATATAAGACCGAAATTCACTGCAATGAGGTCGCTGTTTTGCCTTATTATATCGCTAATCTAAACATTGAATATACTTATCAAATGCTCATGAACGAGTATGAGGCTTTTGAAAATATCATTTTGACAGATACGCTAGACAATGCCCAAGCATTGAAGTATGTAGGCAAACAAACCGATTTTTTTGGCATGAGTGAAGAAAACACCTTGCGAATAAAGCGACAAAATGAGCGTAAAATTTCTGTTATCATAGGCAATCCGCCATACAATGACAACCAACAAAATTATAATGATTTTAATGCCAACAGAAGCTATCCGAGCTTGGACAAACGCATCAAAGATACTTTTGTAAAATATTCTAACGCACAGCGAACTCGTGCTTATGGCATGTCGCCTCGTTTCTTTCGTTGGGCAATGGATAGGGTGCATAACGATGGCATTATTGCTTTTGTGGTAAACGACGCATTTGTGAAAGCGGAAGCACTTGATGGTTTTCGCAAATGTGTGAAAGATGATTTTAATGCTATTTATGTTGTTGATTTGGGTGGTGCGATAAGGGAAAAGTATGGCAAAAAGAATAGCAAAATATCCAATGTTTTTGATATTCAGACAGGTGTAGCTATGATTTTTCTCATCAAAAAACAGCACAAAACAGCGTGTACTATCAAATATTTTAAAGTAAATGATGTTTTTTCTAAAGATGAAAAACTATCGTGGCTTTACGATTTTAAAGATAAGTTTGATGAAATTGCGTTTGATTATGTATTTCCAACGGCAGAGCATCAATGGATAAATATTGCCAAAAATGATTTTGATAGCTTATTGCCTGTGGCCAGCAAAAAAGAAAAGAAGGTGCTGTTTCGGCAATATGCCAATGCCATAAAAACAAACAGAGATGAGTGGGTGTATGATTTGGATGAAAAAACATTGAAGCAAAAAAGTAAGTTTTTGTCTAAAATTTACAATCAAAGCGTCAGAAATCAAGCTTTGGATATGGCTATCAAATGGAGTAGAGATTTAAGAAATGAGCTTGAACGCAAAAAGAAAAGCAAGTTTTTGAGAAAAAATATGATAGAGAGTGTATATAGACCTTTTTCTAAAAGATTTTATTATGCAGAAAAAATATTTAATGATGTATTGACGCAAAATCATTATGATTTTTTTGGTGCTGATTTGAATAAAGAAAACCTTTGCATTTGGCTAAAATCTGGTTCGGAATGGCCTTTTTTCGCCTTAGCTACCAATATTGTTCACGACCATTTGCCACAAGGTGGCTCAAAGACTTTGCCACTCTACACTTATGATGTCAATGGCAAGCGTCTTGAAAATGTTACAGATTGGGGACTCACACAATTTACAAAACATTATAAAGATACTAACATTACGAAGTTAGATATATTTTATTACACTTATGGCGTGTTGCACTATCCGCAGTACAGAGAAAAATACGAATTGAACCTAAAACGTGAATTTCCACGCTTGCCATTTTACAAAGATTTTCAGAAGTGGGCATCGTGGGGCAGAGCTTTGATGAGCCTACACATTGAGTATGAAACGGCCGAGCCTTATGCTTTTCAGCAAATAGACAAGGAATTGAAAAAAGGCACTTTGATAGTTCCGAAGCTGAAAGCGAAAAAAGAAGAAGGCATCATCATTTTGGATAGCAAAACCGAACTTCATGGTGTGCCATCGCAAGCATGGACTTACAAACTCGGCAATCGTTCTGCTTTGGAATGGATTTTAGACCAATACAAAGAGAAGAAAATCAGAGATGCTACCATTCGTGAGCAGTTCAATACCTATCGTTTTGCCGACTATAAAGAGCAAGTCATTGATTTGCTGAAGCGAGTTTGTACGGTAAGCGTAGAGACTATGAAAATAGTAGAAAAGATGAAGGAAAAATAATATTTTCTTGTTTTTATAGAGAAAGTCCACACAGAAACATTTTTTGTTTTTGTGTGGGCTTTTTTATTTTTTGAGCTAAAGGCATTCATCTTTCTTCATAAAAAAAAGGCAGCAAAGGTATTGAATACCCTTACTGCCTTTTGTGTTTTTAGCTTAATAGCTTAAAGCATTGCTTTCAAAGAAGTTCCTATTTTGTAAGAACTAATTTGTAGCGTTGCGTTTCGCCATTTTCAGTAGTTAAACTTACAAAGTACATACCGCTTGCTAAGTCGCCCGCTTTGAAGTCTATACGTTGTGTTTCGCCACCTTGCGTTAAGCCACTGAATACGTCAGCAACTTTTTGTCCGTCAATACTGTAAATACTTACATCGGTCATGCTTGTTTCAGCTACGCTAAATTCAATCATTGTAGTTTCACTGAATGGATTTGGATAAGCAGCTAAAGTTTGCTCACCTAATTCAGTTTTTCCACGTCCACGACGAGCAGGCTCAACCCAGTACCAACCGATAGAAGACTGTTGGTCTTCACCAACACCACAATCAGTAACATAAACTGTGTACCAACCTGTTGCTAAGTCTGTAAGGTCTTCAGTGTCACCCATGTAAGTACCATCTTGGTAGTACCATTCGTAAGTGTAACCACCACCAGCACAAGGAGTTCCGCCTTCTACTGAAATGTCGATAGCACCGTTAGGATTGTCGCCATCAGATTGTGGTGTAACAGCCGAATCATAAATATCTAAGATAGCACCTGCACCACCTGGTACATCTGGTTCATTGGTGTAAACAGCATAATTTACATCGCAATCGTCGTAATCAGAGACTGTTACTGTCCAGCTTGCGTTGTCAGTATATACAATATAGATATAAGCAGTATCGTCAATTTCTACAATAGAATAACGTACATAGCCTGTCACGTCCCAAAGATAGTCGTAAGGAGGTGTACCACCTACAATTTCAATTAGATTGATATTGTAAGAGAATGGACTACCAACACTATCATCACCTTCAAAAGTATTTGGCCCTGTTGATAAACCTGGAGAGCCAGTAGCTACTGTAAATACAACTGGTGTAACAGAAGTTGCATAACAACCTTCGTCGTTTATGCCTATTTCAGCCATCATACCACCGATATAAGGTGCTAAGTCTGGTTCGTCGCCGATTAAGTAGTTGTAGCTATATGCGTAATAAGTTCCAGCAGGTAAGCTAGTTCCTAATGTTTGGATAATTCCATCGTCATCGATAGCTACGATAATACCGTTTTCATCAACAATAATGAAAGCTTGTCCATACTCAGCAGTTGTGTTATTAGTACAACTAGCTTCATAAGTAGCTAGTGCAGTAGCATAAGCAGCTTCAGCAGCATCAAGTGCCATATTTGCTAACATAAATTCTTGATATTCAACATTGACTGCATCAATTAATGCTTGGTTGAATGGATTTCCTAATTCAGCTTGTAAATCTACTAAGTCAGTACCGCCAAAGCCAGCCGCAACAGCAGCGTCTAATAAAGCAGCACCTCTTTCAGCTACAAGTTGTTGAGCAAATAATAAGTCGTTTTCAGCTTGTTCTAATGCTTCAAATAATACAGGGTCACATACTGTCAATACAACAGGTGTGCCTGGGCAGTCTTGAGGTATTACACTCAAAATACCAGCATCAGCTTCACAACAAGGCAATACGGTAATTGTCATAGAGCAAGAAATAGTATTTCCATTTGCATCTATTGCAGACCAAGTTACGATGTTGTCGCCTAATGGATATACATCAGAAGCATCATCTGTACCATTGTAATCATTAATAAGTGTTGCTACACCACAATTGTCGCTTACGTTTGGCTGTGGAACAGTTACGAAAGCAGTTGTGATAGAAGAAGCACAAATGATAGGGTCAGTTGTTACAGTTATATCATCTGGACAAGTCAATGTAGGAGATTCGCCGTCTATTACAACTACTGTTGTAGTACACATTGCAGTATTTCCATTTACATCTGTTACAGTCCAAACAATTTCAGTAATACCTGATGGATATACTCCAGAAGCATCGTCAGCACCTGAGCTTACAAAAATGTTCACAGGCATTCCTTCGGTATCTACTGTTTGTGTAGCTTCAAAAGTAATAGTAGCTACATCACAGTTATCTGTTGCTTCCAACATTGGTACAGTTACATCAGCAGCACATAATCCTGCATCAGTAGGTACTACGATAGCGTCGCCAAATAATGGGTGTTCTATCGGAGAGTCTGGGCAGTAAGTAATAATTGGTGCTTGGTCATCAACAACTGTTACGTTCATTGAACAAGAGTTTACGTTTCCGTTTACATCTTCAATATACCATGTTACCAATGTCGTACCTACTGGATAAGCATCTGTTGCATCAATACCGCCATTGTAATCATTATAAACAGCAGCAACGCCACAGTTATCATTTTCTAAAGTTGGTCTATCAACAATTACTTCGCCTTGACATTCGCCAAAGTCAGCTGTATAGCTTATGTCTGCTGGGCAAGTGAAAGTAGGTAATTCTTCATCAATTACTGTAACAGTAAAGCTACAAGTATTGCTATTTCCAGCAGCATCTGTTACTGTATATGTTACAGTAGTAGTTCCTAATGGGAATATATCGCCAGAGTTGTGTGTGCTAGTGATAGTTAAATCAGCAGCAGCTTGAGCAGCTAATAAAGCAGCTTCGGCAGCATCAAAGTCCATTTGTGCTTGGTCTTCTTCTACTTCTAATAAGTTGAATACTAATTGAGCAGCATTTAACATTGTTAAAGCATCGTCTCTAGCATCAATCAAATCAGGGTCAGTAGGGAAGAATGATAAAGCAGTTTCAGCAGCATTGTAAGCGTTTTGAGCAGCAGCTAAGTCAGCAGAAGCCAACAATAGTGCAGCTTGAGCAGCAGCTAAGTCATCTTGAGCAGTCAAGTAAGTGTCAATAATTGTTTGATCAACACCTTCGCTACAATTGTCAATTGCTGTTGGAGGAGTCCACATAGCAACGCCATCACAGTAATATACTGGATTTTGAGGGTTAGTGAAGTTTGGAGCAATTGTATTGACTACGATATCAGATGGACACGCTACAAATTCAGGTATTTGATTGTCAATAACTGTTACAGTCATCATACAAGTATTTGTATTTCCGCTTACATCTGTTACTGTCCAAACGATTTCAGTGATACCACCTGGATAAACACCGCTTGCGTTGTTAGAACCAGTACCAATAACCATTCCAACAGCTTCGCCGCCAGTATTTGATACATGAGTTGCTTCAAAAGTTACAGAAGCCACACCACAGTTATCAGAAGTAAATGGTGTAACTACATTTACGCTTGCTTCGCAAGTACCATCTTCAGCATTTGTGATAACAGAAGAAGGACAGAAAATGCCAGGTAATTGATTGTCTATTACCATAATGACAGTTTCACAAGTTTCTGTATTTCCACCTACATCAGTTACTGTCCAAACGATAGTTGTTGTACCGACAGGATAGACACCGCTTGCAGCAAAGTTGCTACCAACAACGCCAGCGTTAATGACTGTTCCTAATCCTGGAGGTACGCCACCTGGAGTAGTTCCTTCTGTGTGAGTAGCTACAAATGAGATGCTTTCTACACCACAGTTATCAGAAGCTTGAGGATTTTCAACTGTTACAAAACCGCTACAAGAAGTAGTATTTACTTCTACATCAGCAGGACACATATCAATTACAGGAGCATCAACATCTTCAACAATGATGTCCATTGTTGCTTCTACGATACAGTCACCTTTTTTCACGATAAATGTAACAGCATAAGTACCAACACCTACAACAGAAGGATTGAATGTTCCGTTTTCAGCATCAGAAATACCATCACCATACCAATAACCACATTCTACTGGGTCAAGCTCAGTAACTGTAACCGTTTCAAAAGTAGCAATAGCACCATCATCAAAAGTAACTGTTGTTTCTACTTGATAATCCAAAGTAGAGCCAGAAGGTACGTTTAATGTCATTCCGTTTGCTGTAACACTTACAAAGCCAGTAGGACTTTCATAAGTAACTGAAGTTCCTGCAGGAATAGTTGTAGTATGACCAGCAGGGTAAGTAATGATAGTACCTTGTGGATAAGGTGTAGATACCGTTACTGTAACCTCTAAGTTTTCAATAGCACCATTTGGACAGAAAGGCCCTGCTGGTGTTAATGTTATTTCCACTTCATCAATGATTTCGATAACTTCTGTTGAAGGAGTACCGCAACCATCAGATACTGGTGTATAAAGTATTTCTACTAAACCATCACCATTTTGAGGGATATATACATCACCTGTTAATGGAACTTCTGGGCTAGAAGCCAAAGAGTATGTTCCACCGCCAGCAATAGTATAAGTTGTCAAATCAATTGCACCGTCTTCTACACACCATGTATCTGGTAAGTCGTAGCCAGTTTCTGTAATATCTGTAATCCAAATTCTTGCAACAGTTGGTTCTGGGTTGCAATCACCTGGGTTGAATGTATTTACTAATGTATCTAATGCGTATTGAACATCAATGAAATATGGAGGTATATCAATGAAATCAAGTTCGTAATTTAATACATCATTATCAATAGTTGGCATAATAGATAAGTTTGTACCTACTACTGTAAATTCACCACCTAAAGTTGTTTCATCTGTGTACATTGCACTTAAATTCACTGTACCAGAAGGAGATTGACAAACTGTAACAGTTTCAATATCCGTACTTCTTGTAGGATAAACCTCAATTGTATGTGTTGTAGATTCAACACAAGGCTCTTCACCTACTGTGTAAGTGATTTCATAGAAACCAGGGTCAAGCACTCTTGCATTATCTCTAAAGATAAATTCTTCGATAACACTTCTTGGGTCAGTATTTGTCCAAACAATTCCTGTTAAGTCTTGGAAGTCGCTACCAAATGTATAAACACCTGTAGTTGTAATTGTTACAGAAGCAACTAAAGTAGCACCTTGATAACCAGCAATTTGCATACCTGGATTATCTACATTAATAGCGATAAGGTCAAATTCATCTGTTCCATTAGGGCCATAAGTGATTGCAACACCACTTCCATCAGTAGCTGCATCTAAAACAGCATCATATTCACCAAAGTTTTGTACTAATTCAAAGAAGTTATTAGCATTACCTGGTTGAGTAAACATATCAATATTGAAACCAATTTCTTCGTATTCATATATTTCTTCCAATGGATTAGCACTACCATTACTAACAGTCGTACCATCAGCAAAGTCCACGA
>JBMZCV010000027.1:0-36478 GCA_049613665.1 Chitinophagales bacterium
TTAACTACTCCTTGTTATAAAAATGAACACCCAAATTATCAGAGAACCAAAATATCAATACATTAGCTTAAATCGCCTATTTATTAGACAGTAATTGGCACTTAACAAAAACAGAAAAATGAAACACATCTTACTATTTATTAGTATTTTTTTACTTCAAATAAACCTAACTGCACAACCACCAAATGCTTCTGGTGGAAAAGCAAATCCTAATAAAAAAGAGATAAAAGGAGTTGTTATAAATGAACAAAATATACCTGTTCCTTTTGCTTCCGTAGCAGCTTATCTTTTGCCAGATAGCACGCTTGCGACAGGTGTTGCGACTAGCGAAAATGGTGCTTTTAGCATTCGTTTGAACAAAGGTACTTATTTTTTGAAGGTATCTTTTTTATCGTATAAAGCTAAAACGACGGAAAATATTAATCTAGCCGATGAAGATATTGATTTGGGAAATGTTGTTTTGATGCAAGACAACGTAGCCCTCGAAGAAGTGGTAGTAAGAGACGAAAAAAGCAGTATGCAGCTCGATTTGGACAAAAGAGTGTTTAATGTGGGCAAAGATATGGCAAATTTAGGTACAAATGTATCGGAATTGTTGGATAATGTGCCGTCCGTAAATGTAGATATTGATGGCAATGTGAGTTTGCGAGGCAGCGGTGGCGTGCGTATTCTGATTGATGGCAAACCCTCTGGTTTGGTCGGCATTGGTGGTACTGATGGTTTGAAACAGTTGCAAAGCAGTTTGGTAGAGAAGGTAGAAGTGATTACGAATCCATCGGCACGCTACGATGCAGAAGGCGAAGTAGGTATCATAAATATTGTGATGAAAAAAGAAAAAAGAAAGGGCGTAAATGGTTCTTTCGAAGCTACGGTAGGTTTTCCTCACAATCATCGTTTGTCTGGAAATATAAACTTTCGCCGCAAAAAAATCAATTTCTTTACCAATTATGGCATAAATTTTAGAGAAAGTCCAGGTTCTGGCAATACTTATCAAGAATATATCAGCGAGGAATTTTCAAACATTTATAGAAGTGAGCGGGAGCATATTAGAGGTGGTTTGGGAAATAGAATACAATTTGGAGCAGATTATTTTCTCAACAAATTTAATACGATAACGGTTTCTGGTATGTATAGGTATAACAAAGGAAATAATGATGCGACTGTGCTATATGAAGACTTCGACAACAATAATACTTTGCTACAAACGGTAGATAGAATCAATGACGAAGTAGAAACAAAACACAATGTAGAAACAGCAATAAGCTATGTAAAAACTTTTGAACAAAAGGGGCGAAAATTGACAGTAGATGCCAAATGGATGTTGAATGATGATACGGAAATTGCGGATTATATAGAGGAAAGTAGCGACAATAGTGTGCTACCAATTATTCAGCGTTCTGGCAATACGGAAGATGAATTAGTTTATTTTTTCCAGAGCGATTATGTGCATCCTTTTAGCAAAAAAGGAAAATTTGAAACAGGTGTTCGCCTCAATTTGCGATACCTCAACAATAAATACAAAGTGGAAGAAGAAATAGACGATACTTGGAATGTATATGAAGATTTGAACAATCATTTTGTGTATTCCGAAAATATTTATGCTGCTTATGTCATGCTTGGCAATCACATCAACGCTTTTTCGTATCAGTTTGGCTTGCGTGCCGAATATTCGGACATCGGTACAGAATTGTTGGAAACTAACGAAAAAAATCCTCGTGATTATTTAAATTGGTTTCCTAGCGTCAATTTTTCTTACGAACTACCCAAGCAAAACACCTTGCAATTGAGTTATAGCCGTCGCTTGAATCGTCCACGATTTTGGTCGCTATTGCCATTTTTCACTTTCAGCGATAGCCGAAATTTGTTTACAGGAAATCCGAACTTAAATCCTGAATACACCAACTCTTTTGAAGCAGGACATCTCAAAAATTTTGAACAAGGAAATATACTTTCTAATGTTTATTATCGTCATAGTACAGGCGTGATTGAGCGTGTTGTTTTGGTAAATGATGATGGCACAACGCAGATGCTTCCTATCAATTTTGCAGAGGAACATTCTTATGGTATCGAGTTTAATTTTTCGTATAATATCACAAAAAATTGGCGAGTAAATGCAAATTGGAATGGATATAGGTCTATTTCCGATGGAGATTATGAAGGGGTAAATTATAGCAATGATGCTTACTCTTGGGTAAGCCGTATTTCTACAAAAATAAAACTGCCAAAAGATTTTGATTTGCAAACTTCGCTAAATTATAGAGGCCCTTCAAACACAACGCAAGGCCGTAGTTTGGCCATATATGGTTGGGACGCTGGCTTGGCAAAAGATGTCTTAAATGGAAATGGAACGATTAGTTTTAGTGCAAGAGATATTTTGAATACACGCAAAAGAAGACATTTTGTAGAAACAACAGATTATTATTCAGAGTTGGAGTTTCAATGGCGTTCTCGTCAGTTTTTGCTCACTTTCAATTATCGTTTAAATCAGAAGAAAAAGCGTGGCCGTGGTGGCTATGGTGGCGGTGGTGCTTATTAGGCTTTTTTGAGGAAAATTTTAAATGAAAAAAAAGGAAATAAGGTGGCAGGCATTTTCAGAATGTCTGCCATTTCTTTTAAGTACCAAGTATTATTTAACAAAATATTTATTTTGTTGCTAACGCATTGATAATCAAGGTGTTGTCTTGTTCTGAAATGCCCAAAAACTTCTGAACGATTACTTAATAAAAAAAATTACAAAGATTTCATAAACAAAGTGTCTCTATTCACTTCAAATTTGATTCCTTTCTTCACTTTGTAAGCTATTGTTAAACTTATAATAAGTGTAATTGTGATAGTTCTGCAAATATTGGCGTAAGTACCTCCAAAGGCATTGTTGGAGACAGCAAACAACATCCAAAATAAATTCATGAATAGGTGTAAAAAGATAGGAATCCACAAATTATTGTTCCACTCTACATATACCCAAGCAAATAAAACAGCTCCCAAAAAAGTAGTCATAAAAATTCCTATCAATGTCGCTATATCTTGACTTTGGTATAGGTGGCCTAAAGCAAAAATCAATGCTCCAAAAACGATAGACAAAATAAACCCAATATTAGTAAATCTATATATCTGCCCAAATAATATTCCTCTAAAAAATAACTCCTCTACGAAAGCAGCTACAATAGCTCCTGCAAAAATTTTTGTCAAAGTGATTTCTGTATTAAAATCAAAAAAACTAGCATATCCAATAAGCATAGGTAAGGTACATATCAGAGCAAATAACAAAGCTTTTAGAAAAGGTTTGTTTAATCCCAATGCTTCAGGAAAATTTTTTAAGTCGTGAATCAATCCTACACCAACAAATAGCGGTATTCCAATAATCACATAAGTTATAAAATGAGCAATGCCAATATTATGGATAAATTGAGTGAGATATTGTCTTATATCAACAAAATATAATTGTTGTAAAATATAATATATGAAAAAAAAGAAAATAGTTATTGTTGTGATTTTTAGTGTTTTACCCATCATTTCTATTGTTTGAAATCTATTTGTTACTTCTATATAAATATTACTTAACCTTAGCCAAAGCCTTTTCTTGCCTCAACATTTTTCGGACAACACGAGCCGAAACAAGAATGCTAAATTCATATAACACATAAATAGGCAAACTAACCAAGACTTGCGAAAATACATCGGCTGGCGTGATGACTGCCGAAATAATGAGGATAATCATAAAAGCATGTCGGCGATGATTTCGCATAAAATCTGGTGTGAGCAAACCCAAACGAGAGAGAAAATAAACAACCATCGGCAGTTCAAACATGATGCCTGAAGCCATTGTTAGCGTTGTGATAATAGAAATGTAAGAATCTAAAGCAATATTGTTTTCTATCATCTCACTGACGCTATAAGTGGCGAAAAAGTTGATGGAAAAAGGAGATAAAATAAAATAGCCAAAACAAACTCCTATCATAAACAACAAAGAGCTAATAAAAATGATGCCTTTGCTATATTTGCGTTCTTCTTCGTAGAGGCCAGGTTCAATAAATCGCCACGCTTCCCAGAGCAAATAAGGAAAAGCAACAATAAAACCTAATACAGCCGATATTTTGAGGTGCATCACAAATTGTCCCATCATTTGCAAATTGACAATTTCAAAACTTTTGGGCGTAAAACACAACATTTCGTTTAGTCCAATGATTTTTGAGAGCTGACACATGGCTTGGTAAGTCCAAAAATGAGGTTCTTTAGGGCTAAAAATAAGGACATCAAACACAAAAGTAGGTATCATAAAAACGACGACCATCACTATCACAATGGCGGCTAAACTGCGAACAAGATGCCATCGCAATACTTCGAGATGGTCTATAAAAGACATTTCGTTTTCTAAATTAGATGGTTGACTCATAATTTGAAAATTGTTTTGTGTGTTTTGATTAGCTTAAAAATGGAACTTGCTGTTTACGCAAAGTTACACAAGTACGCTTTAAAATAGTAGGTTTAAACGCTAAAAAATATCATTTGATGCAATAAAACTAGCCTATATTGCATTCTTGTTAAGGTATGTAAACGTTAAAAGTACTTAAATAATAAAAAAAACAGGAATATAGGTATGCAAGAAACCTAAACGGTATTTATTTTGCTTTGAAATGTCAAGTTTTTTAGTTATTTTAGCAACTTAAATAAAAAAAATAGCCTGCAAATAAAACACTTCAATATTCAAAAACGTTTGCTTGTTATTTTTGTAATTGTTTAACTATAATAATTGTAACTATTTACGTTGTGACAATTTTGGCTAAAAAGCCTTTTTTATCTCAAAAGTTACACCCAAACAATTACACTATTTTTTTTATAAATAGTTGGACAAATTATGAAAGCTAATACCTTACTTTTCGAGAGGTTAGTATAATTCGTCTTATTATTAAATGGTGCTTGACACTTACTTTTATTTTGAGGAGGTTTTCATCTTATTTTTTGTTACTTTTGCGAAAATTAAAAAATTGATTTTCTAAAAGTACAAATTTGATACTTTCCTTTAGTTTTTTTCTCTAAAAAAGAAGTTGATAAAAATAGTTTTTCAGCAAAAAGACTTTTTTTCAAAAGACTTCACTTATTTACTAAAAAATCTAGCTTTCTTTTATTAAAAATGAAGCTATTTCTATAAAATTCTTTTCAATTATGACTAGAAAATTTACGCTATATACTTTTTTACTTTTCTGCATTTGCTTATTTAGCACTAATATACAAGCTCAAAACTGTATTATTAGTCCGTTTGTGCAAGTAACAGACCCACCAGCAGGGAGTATTATTTGTGCTAATGACCCTGTCACTTTATCTGTTCCTGCAAATGGAGCTATTTTTGGTTCGCCATCTCCTACAGCAGCTATTATGTGGGGAGTTTATTATAATGAGCCGACTAATACTTATCCAGAAAATGATGTTGAATATACAAAAGCTCCCTTACTTGATGAAAATGGGGTTGTCTATGGAAATGGAGTTTCTAACATTGCTAGTACGAATATTTTTCTTACAGATGCTTTTTTAGATGTAGTTTCGCTTAATCTTTGTATTGTACCAATTATTACTGCTGACCCTGCGGTTGGCCCTGTTATCGACCCAAGTTGTACAGGTGTTGTACCTGGCAGTAGTCCTGTTTTTTGTTTTACAGTACAAAATCCTGCTCAAAACTCAACATGCTATGGTTGTGCAGAAGAAGTGGCTTATGACGATTGTGGAACTGCCGCAAATTTGGCAGATTTCAATGGTGTAAATGGCCCTTATGACAATACTTGTACCACCTTTGATGCTTCTACCGATATTGTTAGCGATGCGTGTTTTGGAGACGATGTGACTATTAGTACAGCGTGGTTTTCTTTTACAGGAAATGGAAATTCGTTTAATATTTCTGTTTTGAATTGCGAAAACTCAAATAATGAGCAACTTAATGCTGCACAAGTAGTTTTGTATAGCGGAAATTGCAATAGCTTGAATGAAGTAGATTGTGCAACAGCCGTAAATGATGTTGCTACACTCAATACGCTTGTTTCGGAAGCCGATGTCACATACTATGTTATGGTAGATGGTTTGGGCGAAAATAAGGGAGAATTTTGTATTGATGTCGAAGAAATCGTAAATACAACTTGTGAGCCTATTGCAAATCCTGCAACGGTAAACAATGGCAATACGATTTGCTTAGGCGATGATATTGATGTTATTTTTAATGATGATGGACTAGACGATTATACTACCGACTTGGTAATTGTTGATGCAAACGATATAATTATTTCAGGGCCGATAGATATTGGGAATTATACAGCTATTGTTATCAATTTTGCAAATGTTGATTCAGATATCATCAATAATTTATTAACAGTAGGTCTTCCTTTTCCTACCGATTTTTCGGCTGCAAGTTGTGAGCCAGCTCAAGTATCTACGCCATTTTCTATTGAAGATTGTACGCTTCCTTGCGAACCGAGTATAGATTCTGTAACCGTAAATGGTGGCAATGAAATTTGCGAAGGCGATGAAATACTTGTTAGTATTGTAGGTAATGCTACTAATGGCTATTCTACTACTACATTTTTTATAAATGAAGATAATATTATTGTTGATACACCAACAAGTATTGGCGTTTATGTAGCTACAACTGTGAATTTTGCAGATGCTGACACAGATTATATTATTGGATTGTTGGCAATAGGAAATTCATTTCCTACCAATTTTGCAGATGCTAGTTGCGAACCTGCTACCAGCAACGATACTTTTACGATTGTAGATTGTACTACGGAATGTGCTCCAAATTCTGGCATCACTACTTTAAACAATGGCAATACGCTTTGCGAAAATGAAGATGTTGTCGTTTCTGTTTCTGGTGATGCAACAGGAGATTATATAACGATGATTGCGATAGCTAATAATACAAATACAATTGTTGCGAGTGGCGAAAATGGTTTAAACGAAATTTTAGCGGCTGGCGAATATACTATTCTAACTGTAAGTTTTGCTGTTTCGGAAAGCGACAATGTAGTACCTTTTTTAGCAATAGATTTAGAACTGCCAACAAACTTTAATACGACAGATTGTCCAGTAGTTTCAGATACACAAACAATTATTGTTTTTCCTGCCAACTCGCCAGAATGTGCAGGCTGTTCGCCAAATATTGGTGCAATGGAATTGATTACAACGGCTGATGGCTTTTGTTTAAGTTCTGATGGCTTTATCAATTTGACAGGCGAAAATACAGACGAAAATTATACAAGTTTGATTGTTGTTACAGATGATGCTAACAATATTATTTTAAGTTTTTCTGAAAATGAAGGCTTTACCTTAGAATTAGGTAATTATACAGCTACTGCTATCAACTTTGCAAATTATGATACAGATGTCATTACAGGTTTATTGGAAATTGGAAATCAACTTCCTACTGATTTTTCTGCTGCACTTTGTACGCCAGATATAGCTTCTATAACCTTTTCGGTCATAGAATGTAATGTAACAACTTGTGATGCTAATGTTAATTTTATTGAAGCAAACGCTCCTTTAACGATATGTTCAACCGAAACAACAGGAATAATTAGCGTTTTGAGCAATAGTTCTACAACAGAATATTCTTCTAGCCTTATTATTACACAAATGGGAGGCGACACAATTGAAGGTGTTGCAGTATCTGGAAATGGTATTTCTCCTAGCACTTTTGATTTGTCAGCAGGTACTTATTGCATACATCCTATCAACTATTTAAGTAGTGATTGGGAAGCAATTGATGCTGTTATTGGCGGTTCTGCCTCTTTAAACGATATTATTTCTGCTATTGATAATGGTATAATTTGTGCCGAATTAGATACTGAACTTTGTGTATCAATGACTGTTTTGGAAGCCAACGACTTGGCTTGCTTAGAACTGCTTGATATAATAAACCTTCAAATTACACCTTCTGACGACAATTTAACTTTCACAGTTAGCTTTACGATTGTTGGCGGCACAGGAGTTTATACGGTTGATAATGTCGAAATTGAAGGCAATACGTTTACAAGTGAAGCGATGCCTTGCGATACTTTTTATGGTTTTAACGTAAGTGACTCAGCAAATTCTACAAACATCATTGTAGAAGGTACTTTTGCTTGCGTTGAGGATTGCACAAGCGAATCAGGCACAATGACAGGCGACTTTCAGTTAGTTTGTGATACCGAAACACTTAGCTTTGCAAATAATGGAGATGAAATACTAGGCGATGATGAAATGTTGAGCTACTATTTACACACAGATGAAAACGATGTTTTTGGTTCAAGCTTAGGAAACAATCCATCAGGAACATTTGATATTAGCAGTTTAAACTACAATACGGATTATTATGTGTCAGCAGTTGTTGGCGTAGCAGACGAAAATGGCGACATTATCGAAGAACATCCTTGTACAGTTGTTTCTCCTAATTCAGATTCGTTTGCAAAACTTGCACCTATCACAGTTACAATTGATGAAGATTGTGATTTCGTAACAGGTACTTATACTGTTGTCGCACAGTTTGATGGTGGTTTGCCAGCTTATGATGCAAATGCAGTTTATGAAATAGGCGGAGACTTTACAGGCGAGGCTTTCGTTGGAGTAGAAATAACATTTATGATAGAAGAAGGCTCAACTAATATTTATCAAATTACTGCTTCAGATGGATTGTGCGAAACACTTACTGCTTCTAACAGCTTTTATTGCGAAAAAACACCTATTGAATTGATTAGCTTTACTGGCGAAGTACAAGTGCGTGGCAATTTGCTGAAATGGGCAACAGCTTCTGAACTCGACAACGATTATTTCACGATTGAACGCTCGATAGATGGACACAATTTTGAAGCGATTACTTTTGTAAGTGCAGAAGGTAGCAGTCTGACAACTTTGCGTTACGAATTTTTGGACAAACAAGCACCAAATGGACAAACTTATTACCGTTTATTGCAAACAGATTTTGATGGTACAACAACAAGCTCTGAAACAATTACGCTAAAAAGAAATGAAATTGGCTTTAGTTTCAACGATATTTATCCTGTTCCAGCCAACGATTTTGTAGAAGTATCTTTCAATGTAGAAGAAGATGTGAAAACAGAAATACAGATTTTCAACTTGGCAGGTAGCCTTATCACAACATATAATGAAGCAGCTATAAAAGGCACAAATTCGATGACAATAGACGTTAGCAATTATAGCACAGGCGTTTATTTCGTAACCGTAAATATCGGTACTGACGTGATTAGCGGCCGTCTTATCAAAAACTAATTTTCTTTATTTGAAGCTACTCTTTTGAGTAAAAAAGCAAAACAGGAATAAGCAAAATAAATTGCCTATTCCTGTTTTGTTTTTTGTGCTATATATTATAACTTATGTCGTTTAAGCAGTTCAATAAACGTTCTTCTTCTAGCATATTTTTGCTTAATTTCATCAACACGTCCTATAAAAAAATCTTGTTTATCTTCAAAAATAGAAAGGGCTTTCAAATCTACTAAATGTTCAGCTATATGCTTATAATTTGAAGCCGAACTTTTTAATAACAGTACATCTATACTTTTCCAAATATCGCCTTTCGTTGCTGCTAACTTTTTCATTTTTTTAGTGTGTGCTTTGACTGCTGCCCTTTGTTTTTTGATATTCCGATTTTCAACTATTGTTTTTATTTGTTGATAAAATTCATCAAATGAAATATATTTTTCAATTGCCCTTTGTTTTTTGCTAAAATTGGAAAGTTCTTTTTTTAGTGCAAAAACCAAATTAGTTTCGCCATTTAACAGTCGTAATAAAAAATCGTTTTTCGTTTTTGCATCTAAATTGGCCACTTTCTTTGCAAAATCAACCTTTTTATCATCATCTGTTTCTGAGTAACTTACTGCCGCCGTTGCTATCCAATCTCTATCTATTTCAAAAAAATCAATAAATTCATTAAGTACAGGAGTTAATTTATTCAAATTGGCTGGAATAAGATGTTGAGGAATGCCTTTTTCGTCATCCATATTCTTATATTGATATTGCTCTTTCAAAATATGTAGCCAAAAAATGAATAACACACGATAATCACCATTTAGAATATCCTTGCGAAAATTCATAAAATTTGCTAAAAGTCCTTCACCTTCTATCCAATCTACATCATCTTCGCTAAAAAACATATCAATCAATACATATTTTCGCTTTTTTGTTACGCTCAAATAATTGTGGTAATGGAAACTAGCTTTGCAATCATACTGTTTTAGCTTGTTATAATCGGCCAAATGTGCTGGCAATTTAAGAACTACCCGTCTTGTTCCATAACTTGCATAATACAGCAGCCCATCAAAATAACTTAAAACTGCTTGCATCTCATCTACTGGAATGTCGCTATAATTGTAAGTAAAAATAGCCTGATGCCTACTGACACTAGCACGACTCGACCAACTGTTAATTTCTTTTTTGTCTTCGCTAGAAAGTGGCTTGTCGGCACTATAAAAATCGTAATATTGATATTCGCTCATTTGTTTTTTTTGTGGAAAGCTAGAATGATTTTTAAATTGTATTATCTTTTTCTTTGAGAATAGCGTATAAACTTTCTCCCAATAAATAAACATTAGTACTTCCTATATTTAACTCTCCACCAGTATAGTTATGTCTTGAGTTAATAATTGCTTGTTTTATGAGGCGAGGATGTTTTCGTGAATCGAAGCCACCTTTAATACGACTGTTTACAAAAAATTTCCAAGGCTTGCAATACGCATTGCCTTCAAAAGAAGGCTTTTCTCTAAAACAATGATAATATAGCCAAACTTCAAAACAAGGATTACTTTGAACTAAAAACCAATCTTTTCTGTCGTTGCAGACTTTTTTTATTTCCTCAAACTGCGGTTTGCGTGATTCAGTTTTGTCTTTATCAATATCTAAGACTAACCAAACTTCATCGTTTTTTTGAAAAGTGTATTTGGGATTTGGGTTTTCAGTAGTAGGAATAATAGAGGTTTCTGCTATTTTTAATATTCCTAAAGGTGAATTATCTTCCTCACCTGAAAGCTCATAAACTTCAACATTAATTCTAGAGTCTTTTATTTTAAAAAACTCAAAGTAATCAAATTCTCTTTTTTTTCCCTCACAGAAAACATAAATGTTTTTTGCTAATCTTCTTGGAGACTCCTTTTCAAAATGTCTATTATTTCCAATCAACATCATTTAGTACCAATTTAAGTCTTGTAAGTTAGATAAAAATGGAATAGAACCATAACGGCCATTTAAATAACCCTTTTGTATATCAGTAGTTTTATGTTCTTTAAAATCGCTTAAAGGATATAAGTCTGTTGAGCCAAATCTATCTTTCTCTGCAAACCATATTTCATCTTGCCTAAAAATCTTTTGGTCTAACAAATTAGATTCATGAGTGGAAAAAATTAATTGCCCTTTAGTATGAATATCTAAAGAAAATTTCTTGATAAGTTTTTTAATAAGTAATGGATGAATACTTCTTTCTATTTCATCAATGATATATACTTTTTGTTGTGAAGCAACATTTTTGAAAGCAGGGACAAAATCAAGCAAACGTATTGTACCATCAGATTCATCTTCTAAATCAAACAAAATATCTTTTATGTTTTCATTTGAATGACCTATTTTTAATTGTTTTACTATAATATTTTCGTTTTCTTTTGAGAGAAACAGTTCATTATTATGATTTCGTAGAGCTATCATTTTTTCTGGTGACTTTTCCACCGCTTCTACCAAAAAATCAAAATTATCTTTTGCATCTTTTCCAAGAAAAGCCCTTAGTTCTGTTTTATCAGTTCTTAAAGATGTAATACCAATGCCAAAAGAACTTATCATATCTTCGGCATACTTTTTAAAATTTGAGTCTATATCAATTTTATGTGCAAGTGCTCTTAATTTTGAGTTCGGTGTGATAATTTGGAGTGTTTTTTCAAACCATTTATAAGCTTTTTTTACATCTTTCAAAAAAATGTTATTCCTATTCGCTATTAATTTAAAAATAGGCTTATCTGCTTTTATTAATTCTTCAAGCAAAACTGCTTTTAACACTTGACTTTTTGTATCATTTTCAAAATCATCTAAAAATGTAACGCTTGTTATACCTTTGTTGTCTGTTTTTCGCTCAAAAATAAGTTTATCTGCTTCTAATCCTAAACCAGATTGATATAACTCTTCGGTTATTATTATATTTTCTAAAATTTCTATGCCATAATAAAAGGCAATGTTATCTTGAAGAAACTCTACGGCAAGAGTTTGTTTTTTATTATGTTCTTTGCTGTGAAATTTAAATTGAGCTTGTTTTAGTTTGAAAGGTATTTCCTCTTCTTCAACAAGCTCTTGAAATAGTTGTAAAGCATTAACTAAGTTGGATTTACCAGCACCATTTGCTCCATAAATAGCTGCCATCTTAAGCAACTCAAAATTTTGTATTTTATATCTATGATTATTAAGTGTTTTTAAGCGTTTATAGGGAAACATATTAAATTCCTTTCTATTGCCAAAAGAAAAGACATTTTCAATAATAAATCTAATTAACATCTTTGGATTTTATTTAAGTGTTTTTTTTACAGGAATATAAGGAAAGTTTAAAAAAACTCCAAATTTTAAGTGTGTATTTATAGTTTTATGTGAAAAAAAATCGCCAAGATATTTTTTCCCTACAACAGTTCCTCCGCCATATTTTCTCTAAAATCCTTATTTCGCTCTGCCAAATCAAGTATCAAATCAACAATTTCTTTCTTTTTTAGGCGTTTTAAAGTTGCTTTAATGATACGGAGACTACTATCCTCCGTGTTTGAGGAGAGCGTATTATTTTCTTTGATATGATAAAATACCGCTACTTCATGTTTACAATAAGCCCCCCAATCATACGGACAACTACACGAACTTTCTACAATTTCTAGTGAATTGTTAAGTCTTACAGATACACTATAATTCTTTGTACCAGAAACAACAGCAGAGTATCGGCCGTGAGTGACTTGCAATACGTTTTGAATATAATGATTCTTGAAATAGCTGCGGCCTCTTTTTACAATTTTGCTTTCTATTTCTTTTTCGAAATTGAATAAATTCATAACATAAACATTTTTTATTTTTTATATTCTGGGAATTTTTGGCTAAAAAAGCATTTTTTCACTAAAAACTAAAAACTAAAAACTATTCTTCCTCTTTTTTCTTTGGCACAATATGGTAAGTGATGTCCCAATTATCGTTGGGTTGAAAAAATTTAGGTGTTTCTTTTTCTTGTGGTTTCCAAAATGGGTCTCCAACAATAGTTTGTGGATTTTCGGCTTCCTCAAATTCCCAATCATAATAAAACGGTTTTGGCACATCTACATTTCTATAATAATATGCCCCTAAAGTGCCTGCTACTGCACCAGCCAAGTGTCCTTCCCACGAAACACCTTCTTGAATAGGGAGGAGGCCCCAAACGATACTGCCATACAAAAAAGCTACCAATAAAGCGAGAGCAATAGCTCGTATATCGTTGCGAATGAGGCCGCTAAAAAAGATGAAAAATGCTAATCCGTAAACGATGCCGCTCGCTCCAATATGATAAGATGTGCTAGAAGAAATAACCCAAATGCCGATTCCGCTCAAAATATAAATGATGCCGAGCAAACCCCAAAAAGCTTTTCGATAGCTGTGAAAAACGATGAAACCCATCACGAGTAGTGGCACAGTATTGGAAAAAAGATGAGCAAAATTTCCGAGAATACTGTATGAGCCAGTTGGCCTAGCACCACCATGAATGAGTGGATAAAACAAAATGCCTTTTAGCCCTGAAATGGTGCGTGGCAAAACGCCCAGCTCATGGAGCGGCAAGTTGAAAGCCAATTCGGTCAGTTTGACGAGCCATAAAATGCTCACCAACAAAAGTGGAATAAAAAAACTATCTTTTATTCGTTGTCGTTCTATTTCTACTGCAGTTCGTGTCATAATCAATGAAACAAAAAAAAAGGGCGTAAAGGTTCATTTTTAGTAAGGACAAGATTTTTTATATCAAGCGTTTTACAGCATAAATGCCATCAACTTCTTTCAACTTTTTAGTGAGCATTTTTATCTCCTTGTTTGTTTTGGCATATACTTGCAGTTCGCCCGTAAAAATACCATCTTTGGCATTGAGCGAAATGGCACGCATGTTTATTTTTAGCTCGCTCGAAATAATACTCGTAATTTTGTTTACTAAACCGACATCATCTATACCATTGATACTCAATTTTGCCAAAAATAAAACGTTTTCGCTTTGTCTTGCCCATTTTATCGAAGCTACTCGATATGGATAGCGAGTTTTCAAATCTTTGGCATTTGGGCAGTCGTTGCGGTGAATGCGAATGCCTTTTCCTATTGTTACAAAGCCGAAAACATCATCGCCAGCCACAGGCGAACAGCAGCGGCCAATGCTATAATCTACCTTATCGGCAAAACCACCAAAAATGCTGATTTCGGCATCGCCAAAATCTGATGCTCCAATTTCTTCACTTGTTTGCGAATAGCTTTTATTTTCTAAACCAATAGGTTTTCCTTGTCGCTGAAGCATAATTTTTTCACCCTGAAATTGCAGTTTTTTCAGCTCATTCAAATCGAAAGTTTTGGTAGCAATAGCATGATGAAAGTCTAAAGAATCTTGATAACGAAAATGATGCACTAATTCATTGATGATATTTTTGTTGTAAGGCAATTTTAAAGCCCTTAGTTTTCGTTCTAGCGTTTCTTTTCCGTCTTCTGCAATTTTTCGTTTTTCATTTTTCAGATACGACTTTATCTTTGTTCTTGCACGGCTTGTTACTGTAAAATCTAGCCATTCTTCATTTGGATGTTGCTTTTTGGTGGTAATAATCTCTACTTGGTCACCATTTTTTAGCTTATGTGAAATTGGCCGCAAACGACCATCAATTTTTGCCCCTACACATTTACAACCTACATCTGTATGAATAGCAAAAGCAAAATCTAAAACAGAAGATTCGGCACGCAAATTTCTTAAATCGCCTTTTGGTGTAAACACATAAATTTCGTTTTCATACAAATTGTGGCGAAAATCATTGAGAAAATCTATTGGATTTGAATCTGGATTGTTGAGCGATTCGCTAACTGCTTTTAGCCATTCGTCAAATTTGTTATCGCCTTTGCCGCCTTTATATTTCCAGTGAGCTGCCACCCCTTTTTCTGCTATTTCGTCCATGCGTTTAGTACGCACTTGCACTTCTACCCATTTTCCTTGTGGCCCCATTACTGTAATATGCAACGATTCGTAGCCATTGCTTTTCGGACTCGACACCCAATCTCGCAGGCGTGATACTTTTGGCGTATATTGCGAAGTGATGATAGAATAAATATTCCAGCAAGCTTCTCGCTCTTTTTCTAAAGGAACATCTACCACAATTCTGATAGCAAAAAGGTCGTAAATATCTTCAAAAGGCACTTGCTTTTTCCTGATTTTGTTGCCGATAGAAAAAATGTGTTTTGGGCGGCCAAAGATTCTAAAGTTTTTTATATCTCCTTGCTCCAATTTTCTTTTTACTGGATTAATAAAATTTCTGATATAAGCTTCACGGCTTCTTTTCGTAACTTGTAGCTTTTCTTTAATTTCATAATACAACTCTCGATTAGCATACTTCATCGACAAGTCTTCTAGCTCCGATTTGATTCGATACAAACCCAAACGGTGAGCAATAGGAGCATACAAATACAAGGTAAGGTCGCCGATTCGTTTTTGCTTGTGAGCGGGCATCGCTTCCATTGTTCGCATATTGTGCAAGCGGTCAGCCAACTTTACCAATACCACTCGTATATCTTCTCCAAGTGTTAGCAAGAGTTTTTTAAAGTTTTCGGCATTTTTTGTAACCTCACGCTTATCAAATAAGCCATCAATTTTTGTCAAACCATCAACGATATTAGCCATTGTTTTATCAAACTCTCGTTCAATGTCTTCCAAAGTCCATTCGGTATCTTCTACTACATCGTGCAACAAAGCTGCCGAAACCGAAGTTGAGCCTAAGCCAATTTCTACGCCCACAATGCGAGCCACCTCAATAGGATGTGTAATATAAGGCTTGCCACTTTTGCGGTAAGTGCCTTCATGTGCTTTCAGAGCAATTTGAAACGCTTTATCTACAAGTTCTTGTCCAGATTTGCTGATGAGTTCCGAAGCTTCAAGCATTTCTTCATACTGTATCTCAATTGCTATTAATTCTGCTTTCGTATATGTTTTAGGAGGTAATGTAGTCATAAATTACGTTTTGTTGTTTTGGGGTCTCAAAATAAGTGTTCAAATGTCTTGCGTAATATTGCTATTTTTATGAAAAACCTAGAATAAAAAATAAGCCTACATTATTTTTCATAACAGCATTATTCCAATTCATACACTAAAATAGTAAAAAAAATTATAGGATTCTTTTTTTGCCTCAAAAAATCGTAGTTTCAAGATGCTAATTTGCCTTTGTTTTGTTTTTAGTAATTGCTTATGTTGTAATGGTTTTGACTAAACAATTACTGATTTCTCAAAAAACATACCTAAACAATTACATTTTTTGTAGCTCAAATGTAGTTAGTTTTAAAATAAAAAAGAATGGATAAACATCTTCATTTTTTTGCTGTTGTAATGTTATCCTTTCAAAATGCCTACCATCTTATGTTGTATGTATTCTAAATTTCGTAAACCAAGAAATGCGATAACGTAAATAATTACCAAAAATGATTCATTTTACATTTCTGTTGTATTTCGTTTTCTTTCTAAAAAATGATTTACCTAAATTGATAGTATATTTGCAAAGCATTTCTAATTTTTAGCCACCTAAAAGTAAAGAAAATGACAATCTGTGAAATAATATCAACAAATTGTCAAAAAAAGTAGCTTTTATAAGCTATTTTTGGAATAAAAAACTCGTTATAAAAGTATTAAATATCAAACACTCATAAATATAGCCTATTTGGGTTGCTAACGTATCGAAAATAAGTATGTTAGCTTCGATAAAAAGGCAATTTATTTTTAATATTTGACTAATAAATATTAGGACAAATATACGCCATAAAATGCCTTTATGCTAATAGTGCTTGAAACGTCCCTAACTAATCAAACTATAAAAACATTTCATTACAAATATGTTAAAACTGCTACTACTAAAACAGAAAAACTTCAATAAAACCTATACCATGAAACAAACTTTATTTAGATTTATACTCATAAGTTTATGCCTATATAGCACAATGGTTTCGGCTCAAAATCCACCATATGCTACAATTATAGAAGGGCCGACACAAAACGGCCCTAGCTTTGACTTTACAGTGCGGCTAGACCCAAATGTTTTGCCAGATTGCAATTTTTATACTTTCGATTGTAATGAGCAAGGACTTGGGCTAGAAAGCGTGCAAATACATTGGATTTTGAAGGCTTATGGCAACTGTGCCGATTGTACGGTAAGTGGCGATACGGTTCAAACAGGTAGCTTTCCTTTCGGATTTTGGGGTACAACAAGTGTAGTTGGAAACAGCGACTTTGGTACAGACTGTGCCAATCCTGGAGGAACTGACCGAAATTTGAGCGTTTTTACAAAACTCTGTAATGGCTTGGAATATGAATTGATTACTTATGCTTTCAATCCTTTATACGATAAGGGAGTAATTAGCAATGGTAGTGATTTTCCTGGTGGCCCTTATCGTTGTTGTGGAGGTTATCCTTCTTTTGGTAGCATAGATGCTATGCAAGAATGTAATGATGATGTGAATGGCTGGTTAAATCCTTCTCGGCCGCAAAGTTATTTTTTTGATTTTCAGGGTACACCTGTGCCGCCAGCTTTTAGTGTAGATGCAAATATCGACGATGGCGATGTGGTAGATTGTGGCTACAATTTGCAAAGTACCATGAATATTACGCCTAATGCTGCTTGTATCAAAAGTACTTTGATTTATCAAACATATTTGAATGGAACAATTGTGCAAACCGAAACAGCAGCTTGTATCAATGCTCCTTTTACTTTCGATTCTGACTATTCTTTAGCAGCTTGTCCAGAGTTGTCGTGTATTTTGCCAGACAATGCTCTCGAAATCCCTTGCGGTGTCAATACTATTCGTTGGGAAGCTTTCGAAGACTGCCCTGATGCAGTAGTGGCGAGCCGAGAAATTACGTTTACGGTAGAGTGTCCAGAGGCTGATGAATTGGAAATTTCGGACGATATTATTTGTCCAAATGAAACGGTCACAGTTTCGGTAGTTACGCCTGCCAATGTAAGTATTCCTTACGAAAATGGAACTTACGAAATGCACTTTAATAATGTTTCTCCTTACGAAAATCCAAATACAAATTATATAGGTAGCGGCCAAACGCAAGTTTTAACAAATGATGGTACTTTTCCTTACAATGAAGAATTGACGGTTACAGGTACGGTTTGGGAAAACTTCGATACTTCTGGCCCTTTAGGCTGTGAAACGACGGCTACGGCTTCCGAAACTTTTATCATGTTGGAAGAAATAAGCTTAAATGTAGAATTGCAAGCTTGTAATTTCAATGCGATTAATATAACAGCAACAGGTGGCTATCCTGCTTATGATTCAAATACAGGTTATGCTTATGATGCTGGTGCTTTGGGAAATAATACAACAGGTTTATTTGAAAATGTCGTTACAGGCATTTATGATGTAACAGTTAGCGATGATTTCGGTTGCAACGCTGTTTTGCAAGTAGAAGTAAATCAAGGAATAGAAGTGACACTTTCGCCTGTTGAGTGCAATGACTTTAATACTTTTTCATTGAATGTCGATGGCGGCCAACCTAGCAATCCGAGCTATGACGATTTGACACTTTATACTATCACTTCTGACATTGACGGACTTTTAGGTACACCAGATGCCAATGGAGATTTTACTGTAACAAATGTTTCGGCAGGAAACCACACGCTAACGATTGCTTATGAGCATCTAAATATTGATGGTTCACCTTCTGGCATTTTCTGTTCCGAAATTCGCAATATTGATATTTTTGATGAAATTGTCATCACTTTAAATGAAGACCCTTGTTTGTTTTTCAATCAAGTAGTTATTGATGAAATTGTGGGCGGCGACAATAGCGATTATACCATATTTATTTCTACACAAGCAGCACCAAATAGTACCAACGACGTAACAACAAATGAAGGTTCTTTGAGCGGTGCAGGTACATTAACAGGTGTTTCGGCAGGCAATTATCATATTGTGGTAGAAGATGGCAGAGGCTGTTTATTTTCTGTGCCAATAGAAGTGAAAGACAATAGCGATGCGGCTGTAACGATAGGTACAACTTGCGAAGCGAATACGATTGAGGTTTCTAGCGAAAATGGCTCAGATGAATGGACATATTACCTTGTAAATGTTGGTGGAAACTACGAAAATCCTACCGATTTAGTAACTACGCCTATTTCAGCGACAGTAGATTCGCCAAATAATTATTCAGGCACTTTTTCAAATATTGCGGCAGGAAATTATGAAGTAGTGGCAGTAAGTGATTTAGGCTGTACGGTTTTGACGGCAGCAGCAACAGCTTATGATGCTATCGTTTTGGAGCAAGCATCTTTTTGTGAAGGTGGCGACATTGGCGTTTCAGCAACAGGTGGCTATGCAAGTGCTACAAATGGCAGTTTCACTTATATTTTATCTGATGCAAATGCAACAGTTTTAGAACAAAACACAACAGGTATTTTTTCTGGTTATACGCCAGCAATTTATACTATCACCGCTTATGATGGAAAGCCAAATACGGCTGATGCTTTAGGTTGTTCAGAAAATATCGAAATAGAATTGTTTGAAACCTTGAGTTTAGATTTTGAAGCCAATCCTTGTAATGGAAATAACTCAGCAACGATTACGAATATTAGCGGAGGCAGCGGCATTGAATATACGGTTTTTCTTACAGAAACAGAAGGTAGCTTAGATATTGCGACTAGCGAAAACGGCTTGCCTTTGACTTTCACAACAACAAATATCAACGACTTTCCTTATACTTTTCTAAATCTTATTCCAGAAACAGCATACTATATAGTAGCAAGTAGCGGAATCACAAACCCAGAAACCAACGAATTGTGTACGGCTTCTTTTGGCCCAATAAGTGCGGCAGAAGCTCCAGAAGCAACGGCCGAAATCCCAGCTTGTGGCGAGTTTAATAGCGTTTCAGCAAGTGTTTCGGAGACAAACGGCCCTTACGATTTCTTTTTATACGAAGGTGTCGATAATTTGCAAGGCGCACCAAACATACCAACACAAACCTATGACCAAGATGCTGCCTTAGCTGGTGCTGCAAATAGCACTTTGGGTGTTCCTTTAGCAGCTTTAGGTGTGTCAAACAATATTACATTTAGCAATGTTGAAGTCGGAAATTATACGCTTTATAGCCTTGATTCTGACGCTTGTATCGTGGCAGAAACATTGGTGCAAGCTTATGATGAAATGGAAATCACTTTGGGTACAGCAAGTTGTGCGACAAACAGCATTGAAGTGTTGGGCGTAACAGGCGGCCACGACCCATTTTATTTTTCAGATGCCACTAATTACATTCTTTTCTTATCGACAAACGACATTCCAAATGCAACAAATAATGTCACTAGTAATGAAGGGCAATTGAATGGCGATGGTACTTTTACGAATGTAGCAGACGGCAGTTATTTTGTGATTGCAGAAGATGATAGAGGTTGCCAAACATCACTTCCTGTGACGGTTGGTAGCGATGTTTCTTTATCTTTTAGCGAAGCAAATTGCGATACGCCAACAGGTTCAGCAACTGTAACAGGCGAAGGTGGCCAAAATGATTGGAGTTTTTATTTGTATGAAAATGATGGAGATTTTGATGAAAATAATCCTCAAAATGGAAATGGTTGGGTAGCAAGTGACTTAGCCGATGGTTCTGGAAATGACAATACTGGCGATTTTAGCGGAGTAGCTGGCGGCGATTATACGGTTTATGGTGTTGATGCTGGCGATTGTGTAACTTCATTATCAGGCATAAAAATTTATGATGCTTTGAGCATTGAAATAGCAGAAAATGATTGTGGTTTAGGAAATATTGAGGTTACAAATGTAAGTGGAGGCAGCGACCCAAGTATTTTTGCAGATGGCGATTATACCGTTTTTGTTTCTACAACTGCCGCACCAAATGCCACAAACAACGTAACGACAAATGAAGGAACTTTGAGCGGAACAGGCACATTTACAGGTTTAGCAATCGGTGATTATCATGTTGTATTGGAAGATGCAAATGGCTGTCAAATATCTGTTCCTGTGAGCATTTTGAGCCAAGCGAGCATTACGCAATTGCCAACTAATGATTGTGCATTAAATATCAGCGTTCAAACAACTGGCGGCACACCAAATTGGACATTTTATTTATATGATGATAATGGTACTTTTGATGCTGAAAACCCTGAGAATGCAGGAAATGGTTGGGTAGCAACAGTTGTTGGCACAAGCGAAAATACGGGTACTTTTGAAAATCTCGACAATGGAACGTATGATGTTTTTGCTCTTGATGCAAATAATTGTGAACAGCTTTTGAGCGATATTATTTTAGATGCTAACAATCTTTTAACAATAGAAAATAACAGCGACCTTTGCGATTACGGAATAGTAAATTTAGCAGCAAGTGGAGGCACTTCGCCATACACTTACACACTTGTCAATTTGGGAGGAACTGTTTTTGGCACAAATACAAATGGCTCATTTACAGGCGTTTTTACTGATACTTATAATGTAAATGTGGAGGACGCAAATGGCTGTTCTGGTACTTTAGAAATTAGCGTTTCTGGCGAAGCCTTAGACATCGTTACGCCTTACAATTGTGAAGCTGGTTTCGTAGCAACAGGAGGAACACCGCCTTATACTTATCAGCTTTGGACAAACTCTTTAAGTCCGACTTTGGTAGCAGAAAGCGAAAATGGTGCGTTTCCAGATGTAGATGGCGGCGAATATTTATTGTATGTGACAGATGCAAATGATTGTTTATTAAATGTTGTAGTGAATTGCGAACCGCAAGACTGTGATTTGGAAGCAACAGCAACTACGGAGTGTGTCGATGAAAATAGCTACAATGTAATTGTTAGTTTGAGCGGAACGGGCATTTATACGATTGCTTACGGAACTGAAACTTTGACGGGCCAAACGGCTGGCGATATTACACTTTCTGGCTTCGCAAATGGCGATTATGATATTTCGATAACAGACGAAAATTTAGCAGATTGTAGCCAAAACCTAACAGGAACAAACGATTGTGCTGGCTGCGATTTGAGCATCAGCTATGAAATTGAATGTATAGATGCCGATAATTTTGAACTTGTTTTGACGATTGAAGGTAGTGGCACTTATGATATTTCAAATGGTTTGTTTCCATTGCCTAATTTTACGGCAGGTACTTACACTTTCGATTTTTCAAATGGAAATACCTATACTTTAACCGTTTATGACCCAAATGATGAAACGTGTAGCGAAAGCATTACATTCAACAATACGGAAGACTGTGCAGAATGCGATTTGCAAGCCTCCGCAATAACCAACTGTATCAACAATGATACATATAATGTAATTATCACTTTGAGTGGTACTAGCACTTATAATATTACCGATGGCATACATTTTCCAATCAACAATCAGGGAACAGGACAAGTCACGATGGGGCCTTTTCCAAATGGCGATTATAGCATAAATGTTGTCGACACAAACGACCCAACTTGTACGCAAACATTGACAGGTTCGCAAGACTGTTTTGAATGTGGTTTGCAAGTGAGCGTCACAACAGAATGTATTGATACTGAAAGTTTTAATGCGGCTGTAAACATCGTTGGCGAAGGAACATTTGCTATCAGCAATGGCCCTGTAACAATCGGTGGTTTAACGGCAGGAACTGAAAATATCATTTTCTTAAATGGCGATGTCAATTTGACTGTTACAAGTGAACAAGACCCAAGTTGTTTTGAAAATGTCAGCTTTGGCGAAGATTGTTTTTTATGCGATTTATCAGCCTCTGCCACAACGCAATGTATCGATAGCGAAAGCTACAATGTGGTAGTTACATTCTCTGGCTCTGGCGAGTACAATATTTCTGATGGAATAAATGCACCTTTAAATGATGTTTCGGCAGGCACTTACACACTTGGCCCAATTCCAAATGGCGACTATAATATTGAAATTGTAACAAATAATATACTTGAAGAGTGTACGGAAACTTTGACAGGCACAAACGATTGTTTTGAATGCGACATTCAAGTTTCGAGCATTACAGAATGTGTTGATGCCGATAGCTACAATGTGATTTTAAATTTAAATGCAGATGGTTTTTATACGATAAATGATGGTGTAAATCCTCCTTTAACGAATCAAGTTGCTGGCGTAATTACGGTTGGCCCAATTCCAAATGGCGATTATAGCATTACTGTAACAAATGAGCAAGAAGAAACTTGTTTTGAAACCGTAAGCGGTACGAAAGACTGTTTTGAATGCGAATTGGAAGTGAGCTATACGACTGAATGTACGAGCTTAAACGGTTTTGATTTAAATGTTACAATTGTAGGCGAAAATACTTATACTATCACTAATGGAGCAGTCGATTTACCAGGATTTACGGCTGGTACTTATACGATTTCTTTCTTAAATGGTGGTCATACTTTAGAAATTACAGACGAAGACAATGTTTCTTGTAGCGAAACCATTAGCTTTGAAGAAGATTGTGCGATTTGCGATGTGGAAGCCTCTGCAACTACTGCTTGTATTGATGATGAGTCGTATAGCGTTTTGCTAACACTTTCAGGAACAGATATTTATACGGTTTCAGATGGCGTAAATGCTCCTTTAACGAATCAAGCGGCTGGACAAATTGTTTTAGGCCCTTTTCAAAATGGTACTTATAGCATCACGATAACGAGCGAAAATGTAGAAGACTGTGAGCAAGTAATCACAGGCGAAGACAATTGTTTTGAATGTGACTTGGAAGTGAGTTACACTTCTGAATGTACAGGTTTGGAAGGTTACGATTTGGCTTTGACTATTTCTGGAACAGGCACTTATACTTTAAATAATGGCTTGGAAACGATAACAGGCTTAACTACTGGAACGCAAACCATTTCCTTGTTAAATGGCGAAACAACCTTAGAAATTTTTAGCGAAATAGACAATACTTGTATCGAAACCATTGCATTAAATGAAGACTGTGCGATTTGCGATTTTACAGCAAGCGGAGAAGCGGAATGTATCGACAATTCTTTTTATAATGTAAATATAAACTTAGCTGGCTTTGGCACTTTTACCGTTTCAGATGGTATCAATCCACCTTTAACGAATGTTTCGGCAGGCACGGTAAGCGTCGGCCCAATTCCAAGTGGCGATTATAGCATTACCGTAACACAAGAACAATTAGAAGACTGCGAACAAGTGATTACAGGCACAAATGAATGTTTTGAATGCGAATTTGAAGCGAGTATTGGAACTTCTTGTGCAGGATTTTTAGAATACAACTTATTTGTCGAATTGTTCGGTCTTGGAACTTACACAGTAGAAGCCAGCAATGGCGAAGTTTTGACAGGGCAAGACTCTGGCATTATCTTTTTAGGCTTATTTGACAATGGCGATTATAGCGTAACGGTAACTAGCGAAATAGACGAAACTTGCTTTACGGTACTTTCTGGAAATGAAGACTGTTTCGTTTGCCAACTCGAAGCCTCCGCAACACCTGAATGTATCAATCCAAGTAGCTACAATGTAGAGGTTACTTTTTCTGGCGTTGGAAACTATATCATTTCAGATGGCATAAATGACGACTTAACAGGCCAAACGCAAGGTACTTATACTTTCGGCCCTTACGATAGTTTAAACGATTACAATATCAGCATCGTGAGCGAAGAAGATGAAACTTGTGTGCAAGAGCTTTCTGGAGTACAAGACTGTTTTGAATGTGTTTTGCCAACAAGTGCCACAGCAGTTTGTATTGATGACGAAAATTATCAAGTGGCATTCACTATCACAGGAACAGGCACATATAGCATCAACGATGGAACAGACGTGCAAACAGGCGTAGAAGCTGGCGTTATTGCTTTAGGGCCTTATCCAAATGGCGATTATAGCATTTTGATAACTAGCGAATTTGACGAAACGTGCAACACTATTTTAAGTGGCGAAAGCGATTGTTTTGTTTGCGATTTAGAAGTTTCTGCAAGTACAGCTTGTCTTTCAGAAGAATTTTATACCATAAATATAAACCTAGAAGGCAGTGGCACTTACACTATTGAAGCTGGAAACGATGAAATACTCACAGGCCAATCGGCTGGTTTAATTCCTTTTGGGCCTTTTCCAAATGGCGAATACTTTATTACTATCACAAGCGAAGCAGACCCAAATTGTACGACAAATATTAGCGGCATAGAAGACTGTTTCGAGCCTTTCGAATGCGATTTGACTGTTTCTGCTACCACGCTTTGTAACGACCTTGGCCCAAATCCAGACACAGAAAATTATTTAGTCAATGTCAATTTGCAAGGAACAGGAACATATCTTGTATCCTCCAGCACGGGCGACTTTTTGACAGGCCAAACGGCTGGCGATATTTTAATGGGGCCATTCCCAAATGGTGTTTATAATATTTTTATTACAAGCGATGAAAATGAAGAGTGTAGCGTAAATATTAGCGGTACGGAAGATTGTACGCAAGAAATTATTTGCGACCCAAGCGTTTCAACGCAAGTAAACTGCATAGATTTGAGTAGCTACGAAGTGACACTTTCACTCACAGGAACAGGAACTTTTATTATAAATGCGACTGATATAGATGTAGTTTTAGAAGGGCAAACGGCTGGCGAAATTACAGTAGGGCCATTTCCTAGTGGTGATTTTAGCATAGAAATTTTTAGTGAGCAAAACGATGAATGTAACATTACGGCATCAGGTACAGGCTTATGTAGTTTTACCTGCGATTTGGTGATTGATTCAGAAATTGTATGTAACGAAAATGGGACATACAATATTTTGCTCGATATTGAAGGCGAAAGCACTTATACTGTTTTAAGTGGAATCGGTGCACCAATTCCAAATGTATCGGCTGGTGTGATAGAACTCGGCCCATATGCCGATAATACCCCTTATGAAGTTTCGGTTATTAATCAGAGCAACTCTTTTTGCAACCAAAGCATTGGCGGCATATTTATATGTGAGCCAGAAATACCATGCGACCTTGTCGTAACACTTGACCCACGATGCGAAAATGGAATTTTACTTATTTTCATGATTATCGAAGGTTCAAGCACTTACACTGTTTACGATGGTATTCCTGCTGTGCCTGTTACTGGACTTACTGCTGGTGTATATGAATTTGACCAAGGAACTTCTCCTGTTTTTGAGTATTACCAAATTGTAGATGAAAACAACCCAGATTGTACCTACGAAATTCAATTAGGAAATGGCTGTGATGGTAATTGTGATTTATTCGCCTCTCATGAAGTAGTTTGTCAGCCAGACGGAAGCTACGATTTGTTTGTTTATATAGAAGGAACAGGAGTTTATGATATTGATTTATTTGCATTTTCCGAGAGCGACGAAATAAACAATGTAGGTGCAGGAACTTATGTTTTTGAAGGTCTTACATTTGATAATTTTTCTCTAAATATTGACCAAAATGGTTTTAATTTGTGTGAAGCAGACATCAATGGTAGCGGTGCTTGCGAGGCTTTTGAAACGTGTGATTTAGCCATGTCACTCAATACAAATTGCGTTAATATAAATAATGAATTACAATTTATTTTAGAGGTAGAAATTTCTGGTAGTGGCGAATATACATTAGATGATGGCTTTGAAATTATATTGGAAAACATACCAGCAGGTACTTACGAACTTGGCCCTTATATCTTTGGTGAAGGGATTTTCATACAAGTTTATGATAGCAATCCTATAGTGTTCGATTGTTTTGCTTCAAGTTTTATATCTTTTGCGTGTGACGAAATTTGTGATTCTGACCAAACAGATTTTGAAATAAGTTATGAAACAGAATGTTTTGACAATGACAGCTATATGTTATATGTTACAGTAGAAGGTGATTTGGAATATGATATTACTGATGGCTTTGAAATTATATTGGAAAACATACCAGCAGGTACTTATGAACTTGGCCCTTATGGGGAAGATTTCTTTTTCTTTATAATTGTAAGTATAGCTGGAAACCCTGAATGTTTCCAAGACTTTTTGGGCAATAGCAATTGTAATACAGTTACAGTATGTGATTTGAATGCTACGATAGAACCCATTTGTGCCGAAGATGGAAATACTTATGAATTGGACATAATCATTAATGGAACAGGTCTTTATACCATAGAATACGGCAATGGCGAAACCATCAATAACGTACAATTTGGCCAATATTCATTAGGCCCATTCCAAAATGGCCCTTACGAAATTGTCGTTTTTGATAGCAATAACAATAGTTGCCAACAAGTATTTTCTGGTTCAAACTTCTGCGAAGAGCCGCCTGTTTGTGACCTGAATGTAGAAGCACAAACCATTTGTATAGATGAATTTAGCTATACAGTAGAGTTAAATATTTCTGGAACAGGCACCTATACGATTTATGCAGATGATTTTCCTGTCGTAACAGGAGTAAGTGCCAATGTTTTGACTATCGGAAATTATGCGAATGACACGCCTTATGATTTGAAAGTAGTAGATGAAAACGACAATGTTTGTTTTCAATCATTTAGCGGCACATTTAGCTGCTTCGAAGGCCCTGTTTGCGACCTTAACGTAACTGTTTCGGTAGATTGTATTGCTGAAACAGGCACTTATTTCTTAATGCTCAACTTGCAAGGCTCAAGTAGTTATACCATTTTCTCGGAGTCTGGCGAAAATATATTTGGACAAACTGCTGGTACAGTTGTTTTAGGCCCATATACACAAGAGTTTTATGAAATATTCATTATTGATGAAAGCAACGACAACTGTTTTCAAAACATATTTGGAACTGCTGCTTGTGTAGAACCAAACTGTGACCTCGAAGTTATCTTAGACTTTGAATGTGCCAATGACAATGAATACAATGTACTTGTTACTATTTTAGGCTCTGGCACATATAATATCTATGATGGCTTAGAAGTACAATTTCCTTTTGGAACAAATCTGTTATTAGAAGGCGTTACTTTTGGCCAATATATAGTTGGGCCTTTTGAAAATGGAACTTCTCAAATATTAGTTTTAGACCCAAATAATACAGCTTGTTTTGTAGATTTTATCAATTTCAGAGATTGCGAAGACCCAGATTTGTGCGATTTAGATTCTTCTGTTGAAACATTCTGTAATGAAGATGGCACTTTTGATGTTGTCATTACAGTTGGCGGTTCTTCTGATTATGAAGTTACACTTTTCGATGGTTGGAATGGCCCAACTATTGAAGAACTCAATAATGTAGCAGGTGGTACAAGCGTTCAAATGGGGCCAGTTACCACAGGCGAATATTACGTTTTCATTCAAGACCAAGAATTTGGCCCTTGCGACCAAGATTTTAGAGGTACTACCGAATGTGAAACAACACCGTGTGACCTGAGCACAAATGTTCAAGTTATTTGCGAAGGCGAAGACGAATATAGCATTTTACTAACCATCGAAGGCTCAGATACCTATATAGTTGATAGCGGTTTGGGCATTTTCTTAGACGATGCCGAAGCAGGCGAATATTTATTTGGGCCATTTCCTACCTCATTTGAGTTCTATGAAGTTTTTGTAGTAGGCAACTCAAATGACAATTGTGTAAGTGGTATATCTGGTCTTGTAGATTGCAATACATCGTCTGTTTGCGACCTCAATGCTACCGCAGTTTTAGATTGTATTAGTGGCGATACCTACAATCTTACTTTAACAGTATCTGGCTCTGGCACTTACAATATTTTTAGTAATGCAGGCGAAGCTATCGGTGTTTCTGCTGGCGAATATACTGTTGGGCCATTTAGCTTAAATACTTATGAAATTTTTATAGAAGACATTGAAAATCCAAATTGCTTTACAGAAATCACAGGTACAGAATCTTGTATAGAAAACTGCGACCTTGATGCAACTGCCGCAACTGTTTGTGTTGATGAAAACAATTTTAGTCTTTCTTTAAATCTTAGTGGAAATAGCACTTATATTATTGATGATGGTACTGGCTCTCCTTTAACTTCAACTGCTGGTCTTATTGATGTCGGAACTTACGAAAATGGTAGCTACAATATCACGATTACAGACCAAGCAAATTCGCTTTGTTCACAAAATATTGTTGGAAACAAAAGCTGTCTTGTACCGCCAAGTTGCGATTTAGAAGCAACTGCTCAAACGCTTTGTGTAACAGAAGAAAGCTATAATTTGACATTGAATATAACAGGTAGCAGTACCTATATTATTGATGCAGGAGCAAATGGAGTTTTAACAAATCAAACAGCAGGAAGCATTGTTTTAGAAAACTTGCCAAATGGTTTTTACGACATCAGTATTATAGATGAAAACAATAATAGTTGTTTCCAAACTGTGGCAGGCGTAGAAGATTGCACGATACCTTTTGTTTGCGACCTTGCACTAGAAGCAGATGCTATTTGTATAGATAGCGAAACTTACGAAGTGGAAATAACACTTTCTGGCTCTGGTAGTTACGCCATTTCAGATGGCATAAATGAAGATTTAACAGGCCAAATAGCTGGAAATATTATACTTGGCCCTTATGAAAATGGCAACTACAATATTGCAGTAACAGACGAAGCAGATGCAAGCTGTTTCCAAAATGTTTCAGGTATCAAAAACTGTGTAGAGCCGCCTACTTGCGACCTTCAAGCAACTGCCGAAACTTCTTGTATTGATGTAAATAATTATCAAATTATTTTAACACTTACAGGAAGTAGCACTTACGCCATTTCAGATGGCATAAATGAGACTTTAACCGCTCAAACGGCTGGAACGATTGTTATTGGCCCTATTCCAAATGGAGATTATGCCATCACGATTACGGACGAAAACAATGCAATTTGCTTTCAAAACATAGGAGGTAGCAACAATTGCGAAGAACCTATTGAGTGTGATTTGAGCGTTTCGTCACAAACAGCATGTCTTGATGAAGAAAACTTTAATGTCGTTATCAATTTGTCTGGCTCTGGCGTTTATACTATTTCAGATGGCGTAAATGAAGATTTGACAGGACAAACGAATGGCGAAATTACTGTTGGGCCATTGTCAAATGGTATTTATGAAATAACGATAACAGACAATACTCAAAATGACTGTTCTCAAACTATTTCAGGCTCAAATTCTTGCTTACCAAACTGCGACTTAGGAGCTATTGCTACGGCAGAATGTTTCAACAATGCTTTTTATAGCTTAAATGTTGTGCTTTCGGGTAGCAGCACTTATAGCATCAATGACGGCGTAAATGAAGTTTTGACAGGCCAAACTGCTGGAAATATCACGCTAGGGCCTATTCCAAATGGATTTTACAACATCACGATAATGGACGAAGCAAACGACGATTGTAATATTGCCTTATCTGGCGTTCAATCATGCTTGCCAACTTGCGACCTCGAAGCAACAGCTACTGCCACTTGTACGGAAGATGGAAATTACGAACTTGTCATCAATTTGGAAGGTACAAGCACTTACAATATCAACGACGGTATCAACTCGCCTTTAACTGCTCAAACGGCTGGCGAAATTGTAGTCGGAACGTATTTTAGTGGTGCTTATAATATCACGATAACAGACGAAGACAATCTAAGTTGTAACTTAGTAATTTCTGATACAAAAGACTGCATCGAAGACTTAGAGTCTGCTATTGGACAACTTGTTTTCAATGACTTGAACGAAAATGGTATTTTTGATGAAGCAACAGAAAGCGGTTTGGCAGACGTAACCGTAACTTTAATTCAAGTAACAGAGCCAAATCCAAATGCTTCGAGCAGCAGTCCGCCAGACGAAGTTGTGGCGACAACCGTAACAGATGAAAATGGATATTATCTATTTCCAAATGTAGCAGAAGGAGAGTATTATTTGTTATTTGAGATTTTAAATGGTTTTGTAGCTTCGCCAAAAGACCAAGGAACAGATGATGCCATTGATAGCGATATAAACGATGTAGGCGAAACCGATATTTTCACAGTAACTAACAATGAAATCATTTTGCATAAAAGTGCAGGCTTCTTTGCCAATCCTGTTTGCGATGAGTTTGTAACAGAATTTTTTGATATTTGCGATGGCACCAATGGTTATCTAATCGTTGCGATAGATGGCGGACAAGAGCCTTATACCATTACGATAGGTGGTTTCTTTAGCGAAACATTTACAGATGCAGATTTACCACTTGAACCAATTGGCCCTATTCAAAATCTTATTGTTTTTGAAGCAACAGTTGTAGATGCCAACAATTGTGCAAGCACTTATACAAGCTCATTCTCTTGCGGAACGGTAGCGGTCGAATTGCTCGATTTTAGCGGCTTAGTATTGGAAGAAGGCAACTTGTTGAAATGGATTACGGCAAGCGAAACCAACAACGATTTCTTTACGCTGATGCACAGCACCAACGGAACAGATTTTGAGCCAATTGCAACGATTGACGGAGCAGGAACAACAACGACAACTTTGGCCTATGAGCATTTGCACAAAGAAGCACCAAACGGCGTGAGCTACTATCGCTTAGACCAAACAGACTTTGATGGCACAATGACAAGTTCAAATATTGTTTCGCTTATCAGAACAGAATATGACTTTGATATTGTCAATATTTTGCCTGTTCCAGCCAGCAATACGATTGATGTAGTGTTTACGACAGACCAAAAAACAGATAAAGTTCAAGCTATAATTTATGATGTTTTAGGCCGAAAAGTCATTGACGAAACCATTTTGATAAATACTTTTGCCAACAACTTACAGTTTGATATTTCACGCTTTGCAGCAGGAACTTACATTCTGACATTGCAAAATGGCGAAAAAATGATTAGCAAAAAGTTTGTAAAAGAATAGTTTTTTTTTACTAAGTAGTCAAACAAAAATAAATGTACATCTCGTTGAAGCTAACACGCTGAACATCAATGCGTTAGCAACGAATCGACCATTTATTAAATAGTGCTTGGCACTTAACATATTGAAAATCAATGAGTTAGATTTTATAAAGGCACATTTTATTTTACCAAAAAAATAAAAAGCATATTTGAAATGTCTTGCGAGCTATGTGATAGCTTGCAAGACATTTTTTTTTAATGCTTGCATAAAAAAAGGATATACTTTGTGAAAAAAGGTTTTGTCATCTAGGATACTTTTCATTGTCTAAAAAACTTTACTTTTGAGAAAAGTTTTTACTAAAAAAATATTTACAATGCAAACCTATTTAAAAGCAACCAACGATTTATATAAAAAAGCAGCCGAAACACCACAAGAAGGCTTATGTTGCACAACAACTCCTATTTGGAAACTGCCAGACTTAGAAATTCCAGACATCATGTTACGCATGAATTATGGCTGTGGTAGCACTGTTCATCCACATGATTTGAGGCATTCGCCAAAAGTCTTGTATGTCGGTGTTGGAGGAGGCATGGAACTTTTGCAATTTGCCTATTTTAGCCGCCACAAAGCAAGTATTATTGGTGTAGATATAGTAGAAGAAATGTTGGCAGCATCGGCCAAAAATTTTAAAGAAGCCGAAAAGAAAAATGCTTGGTTTTCGAGTGATTTCATTGATTTGCGAAAAGGAGACGCTTTAAATTTGCCTGTTGAAAACGAAAGTATAGATGTAGCTGCTCAAAATTGTCTATTCAATATCTTTAAAATAGACGATTTAAAGCTTGCTTTAGCCGAAATGTACCGAGTATTGAAGCCACACGGTCGCCTCGTACTATCAGACCCGATTTCGCAACAGGAAATGCCTGAACATTTGCGAAACAACGACCATTTGCGAGCTTTGTGTTTGAGCGGAGCTTTGACTTTGAAGCAGTACATAAAAATGCTAACAGATTGCGGTTTTGGAACAATAGAAGTGCGTGCAAAACGACCTTATCGCATTTTGTCGCCAAAAAAGTATGACATTCAAGAGCTTATATATATCGAAAGTGTAGAAGTATGTGCCATCAAAGACCCAATGCCCAAAGATGGCCCTTGTGTTTTTACAGGAAAAACAGCTATTTATTTTGGCGAAGAAGAGTTTTTTGATGACGAAAAAGGGGATACATTATCTTCAAATCAGCCGCTACCTGTGTGCGATAAAACTGCTAAAGCCTTAGAAAACTTGAAGCGAAAGGATATTTTTATTTCGCCTGCTACTTGGTTCTATGATGGTGGAGGCTGTTGTTAGATGAAAATGAAAGCAATGTATTTTTTTGAAAAACCTAGCACATTTTGACACTATCAAAATGTGCTAGGTTTTTTGCTATTAAAAAGCAATAAACTATTTTAAATAAAATAGGAGTTCTTTTCCGAAACAAATCACATCACATTTATAGCAAAAAAAGCATTATAATTGCACTTATTCCAGCTATTCTCGGTTTAACAAAAGAAATCTTTTTTGATAGGAGAAACATACTATTTTTCAGTTCAAAAGGCCATAAAAATAGGAAATATTGGTCTTCTTAGCCTAAAAAAAATAGTATGTTTAAACTTTTGATAAAAAAGGCCTTAAAAACTAATTGCTGACATAGAAAAACAAGTAAGTATTTTTTATAATATTTATTTTATTTCAAAGCGAGAATAGCTGCACTTATTCACTTGCACTCATTTTTATTCGTAACTATTTGGGTGTGAACTTTTGAGCAAAAGAACTGCCATATAAATGGAAATAGGCATTTTTTAGCCAAAATTGTCACAACATAAGTGCCAAATACTATTTAAATAGTTGTTCTGAAATGCCAGCTTATTTTTATTTAGGTACTCAAATAGTTGCTTTTATTCCATTATCAAAAAAATAAATTTTGAGAAATCACAAAAAACAAATTATTACAATGTCTAAGATTATAAAACCTCATCTTTGGGAAAAAGAAGAAAACGATATAAATACTGAAATTGCAAGAAAATATCATTTAGCTATAGATGAGTTGGAAAAGTTGAAAGCTACACTTTTTGAAACTAAAAAAGAATTGCAAACAAATTTGGCTACTACACAACAATTGAAGCAAGCTTTGAACGAAGAGAAAAAACAAGTTCGACAACTCGAAGTGGATAAGGTGCAGCTATTGTCTAAAGCTATGATGTATGATTATATCGACTATTTTTCCGACAATATGGCCTTGGTAAAAAGAGCTGGAAAGTATGGCTTTATTGATAAAGTCGGCAATGAAATCATCAACTTGATATATGACGATGCCTTGCCATTTTCAGAGAATTTGGCTGCCGTAGAAAAAAATGAAAAATTTGGTTTTATCGACCAAACAGGAAACATAATTATTGACTTTGCATACAATGATGTAGCTAGTTTTTCGGAGGGTTTGGCAAAAGTAGAAAACGATGGCAAATTTGGGTTTATCAACAAAACAGGAAACATAGTTATTGCTTTGAGCTACGATTATGCTTATGATTTTTGCGAAGGTTTGGCCAAAGTGAAAAAAGAAGGCTTATACTTTTATATCAACCAGAAAGGGGAGCTTGTAAAAGAAGCATAATTTTCGACATAAAAAAATAGCCTACAAATATCAATTATTTGTAGGCTATTATTATTTTTTTTGTTATAAAACTAAAACAAACCACCTTTTTTCAATTCGAAAGATGTATTTCCAATAATATAATTTTGATTATACAATTCCGCAGTATAAACTCCTTGAATAAAAGGCGAATTTTGCTCCCAATAAATGCAATAACTTTCATCTTTGCCCTTATAAGGTACTTGAGCTTTCGTTGTATATTTCATCTCTTCATTTGTTTCAGCAGTCGTAAAAACTCCTGAACCCAATGCCTGAACCGACAAAATATTACCTTCTGGACTTGTGATACTCAGCAAAATTTCTTTCGGTTCTAAAGAGGCTACGGCATTTTCCAACATATCGAAGCAAATACGCAATTTATCTGCTTTTTTATAGCTTGTTGTCTCTACTTCCTTACCATTTTTTTTGTAAAATACTGCATGTCCAGCAATGTCTGTTACTTGCATCACAGCAGCTCGATTTACTTTAGCATCAAGTATAGACTTTTCTTCCGCCAAATTCATTTTTTCGCTTATCAAAGTCGATTTTTCTGTTAGCAGGCTTTCTTTTTCGGTTTGCAGCTTAGAAATACTTTCAGATTGTTGCGTTACATTTGTTTTCAAATTAGTATTTTCTGCTGTCAATTGCCTATTTTGATATTCCAAATTGGCAATTTGTTGCTTATAATCAGCACTTGTTATCCGTAGAGAAGCCAACAAATTTTTTGCCTGCGACAGTTCGCCTTTAGTAGCTCTACCTTTTCTCAACAAACGCTCAATTTCGCCTTTTTGCTCATCAATTTGTATTTGTATTTCTGCCAAAGTGCTGTCTTTTTCAGCATTTTCAATTTTATAGCTGTCCAACTCTTCTAGCACCGTGTTATACTCGTCTTGAAGGTCTTGCTTTTCTTCTTCTAGAAGTGTTTTTACATCCTTGCCTTCTTGCTTTAATACTTGGTTGCTATAAAATAGAATTCCATTAACAATTAATAACAATAAAATTAAGGCAATAAAAATAGGCGTTTTAGACATTGATTGTGTTTCCGACATATTAAATTTTGTGTATGATTTAGAGTGATATTTTCAAAAGTTTTTAACATAAAAAAGTAACTATTTAGCACTAGCAATTTTGGGCTAAAAAATAGAAAAATGCTATCTCAAAAAAAGATACACAGCATTCCTACTGCTTTAATAAACTTAAATTTTTTGAGTTCGTTTAATAGAGCAACCAATTGATTTTGTGATAGAAGGGTCAATCGTTTCGCCTTTTACCATTTTGTTTACTGCATTTTTAATATAAAAATTCTCTACTTTCTTAGGCTCTTTCATATTATCATCAATAGCACCTTTATATACCAGCTTCAAATCTTTGTCAAACAAAAATAATTCTGGTGTGCGAGTTGCTCCAATAGCATCTGCTAGTTGGTGGTTTTTGTCTATCAAATATGGAAAGTTATATTTTTGCTCATCAGCATGTTTTTTCATTGCTTCTGCCGAGTCGACACCTTCACGCTGTTTTTCATTAGGGTTCACAACCAACATTCCAACATCTTGCAACTGACAGTATTTGGCAATTTCTGGATAACGGTCTTCCCATGCCACTACATAAGGGCAAGTATTGCACGAAAACATCAGCAACAACCCATTTTTTCGTTTTACCTCATTTATAGTCAAGGATTTGCCCGAAGCATCTTGCATTTTTAGGTCAGTCATAGGGAGTTCCTTGCCCAACTCAAGCTGCACTAAGTTTTTTTGTTCACTTGGCTTTTTAGCTTTCTGCTTTTCAGCCGTTTTGGTTGCCAATTTTGTCGTATTTTTGTTATCTGTCGTTTGTGTTTGATTGCAAGCTGTAACCGCAAAAAACAATAGACCTGTTACTTATTAAGTCATTTTGTTTGTTTTGTGTTATTAAAC
>JBMZCV010000028.1:0-36449 GCA_049613665.1 Chitinophagales bacterium
AAATAACTATTAAATAAGTTTTGTCATAGTAGTTTCAAAGCGGAAACGGCTGAATGATAAATATTGTCGAAGCTAACACGCTTATTTTCAATACATTAGCCACTAAACGAATGCTTTATTAAATCAATAGTTTGGATATTAATATGTTTTTTTATCAAAGGTTTAAATATACGATTTTTTTAGGCTAAGGTGGACAATATTTGCAAATTTAATGGACTTTTGAACTGAAAAATAATATGTTTCCCTTACCAAAGGAGTCTTTTTATCAAGCTGATACTTTTTATCAAGCTGATAATTGTTATAAAAAATGTCAGAACCATTGTTAAATAATATTTGGTGCTTAAAATTAGGTCATTGTTTTTTTTGTCACAAAAATATCATCAAAAACATGGACTTGCTTTTATTTTTGCTAAAAAATGTATTTTTCGGCACGAAATTTTCAGTAACAACAATAAATGAGCTAATATTATAATGCAAAACAACAATAAAATGAGTAGAGTACAATATGCAACAACTGCTGTTTCTTCTGTTTTAGAAGATTATTTTAAGCCTTTTCGTCAAAATACCATTGGTTATAATCAAATTTTTGATACACCTTATGGCAAAAAACGTATTATTTATGCCGATTGGACAGCAAGCGGCCGAATGTATGCTTCGATAGAAGACAAATTGAGAAACGAAATTGCACCTTTTGTCGGCAATACACATACAGAAACAACTGTCACAGGAAAGTCAATGACAGTAGCATATCATAAGGCTCAAAAAATGATAAAAAAGTTTGTTAATGCAGGTAAAAGCGATGTTTTGCTCACGGCAGGTTCTGGTATGACAAGTGCTGTCAATCGTTTGCAGCGTATTTTGGGTTTGCGAATACCTGAAAAATGGGACGGTGATATTCATATTTCGAGAAAAGACCGACCAATTGTTTTTGTGACACATATGGAGCATCACTCCAATCATACCTCATGGCTCGAAACGATATGCGATGTAGAACGCATAGAACCTACCGAAAATGGCGAAGTAGATTTGGAACATTTGGCTATTTTGTTGCGAAAATATCGAAAACGACAAACCAAAATTGCAGCCATTACAGCAGCTTCCAATGTTACAGGAGTAGAGCCTCCTTATCATCAAATAGCGAAAATGATGCACGAACAAGCAGGCTTGTGTTTTGTTGATTTTGCATGTGCAGCACCTTACGCAAAAATTGATATGAACCCTGCCGAACCTTTGGAAAAGCTAGATGCCATTTACTTTTCGCCACACAAATTTTTAGGCGGCCCTGCAACTCCAGGCATTTTGGTTTTCGATGCTAAATTATATCAAAATACAGTACCAGACCGCCCAGGAGGAGGCACAGTAAGCTGGACAAATCCTTGGGGCGAACATCGTTTTATCGAAGACATCGAAGCGAGAGAAGACGGCGGCACACCTGCATTTTTGCAGACCATAAAAGCTGCTTTGTGCATGAAGTTGAAAGATGAAATGCAGGTAGAAAAAATGCGTGAACGAGAAGAAGAGTTGATGCAAATTTTGTTTAATGGCTTAAAAAATGTGGTTGGCTTACATATCTTAGCCGAGCATTTGACTGAACGTTTGGGTATTGTTTCGTTTTATATCGAAAATTTGCACTACAATTTAGGCGTAAAGCTGTTAAACGACCGCTTTGGCATACAAGTTCGAGGAGGCTGTTCGTGTGCAGGCACTTATGGACATTATTTATTGCATATTTCAAAAAAAGTTTCCAACTCAATTACTTGCGAAATAGATGATGGCAACTTGAGCCACAAACCAGGCTGGTTGCGAGCATCTGTTCACCCAATAATGACCAATGAAGATGCGAAACTACTCGTTTTAGGCATCAAAGAGTTGGCCGCAAACCACAAGACGTGGGCGACAGATTATGTATATTGCGAAGCATCTAATGAGTTTGTACATAAAAATGAAGGCACTATTCAAAAAGAACGTATAAATAGTTGGTTTGAAAATATTGTTTAGTCAAACAAGCTATTAAGTAGTCGTTCAGAAGTTTTGGGCATTTCAGAACAAGATAACACCTTGAATGTCAATGTGTTAGCTACTAAACGAATGCTTTATTAAATCAATGATTCTGACATTTTTTATAACAATTTTCAGTTCAAAAGGCTATAAAATTTGCAACTATTGGTCACCTTAGCCTAAAAAAAATAGCATGTTTAAGCCTTTGATAAAAAAATGTATAAATGTCCGAACTATTGTTAAATAGTACTTGCTACTTAAAATCAAAAAAGAAACGGAAGCTACTAAAAGTAACTCCCGTTTTTTAACCCTTAATACTCCATCTATGTTTAATATTTGTCATTATATCAAATGAAGCGTTTGATATAATGATGGTTTTTATTTGAAAAAACCGCCTAACACATTACCTAAGTTTTTTTGAACTTGGTCTTTTACAGCACCTTGAATAGAATTGTTTAAAACACTTGAAATTAAGTTTTCAGTATTAAATTCTGCATCTGCTTTTTCAGGCGACATAAACTTACCAATAACTTGCTGCATCAAATCTGGAACAACAGTAGCAGAAGCATTTTGGGCAGTTTCTTCATTAACACCATTATTGCTTAACTTACTTGTCAATGTGGACATAATAGTTGCCATAATTGGATTAGAAGAACTTTGCTGCTTATTGCCACCTGTCAATAAGCTTGTAAGGCTTGCTACATTGCCACTAACAATTTGATTTTTAATAGTTTCAAAAATTGACTCGCCAGCAGCTTGAGCGGCAACTTCTGCCTTTTCATCAGGCACATTAGTTTGATTGACAAATTGACTTACAGCTTGCTCTTTTACTAAATTAACTATTTGGTCTAACATATTTTTTCTTTAATTTTGCTTTTAATTCAAAAACATTTATAAGACGTAAATTAACCTAAGCAGTCACAAAGGTAAATATTTTTTTTCAAACTTTTTTTATTTTGATACTCAAAAAAACTTTTTAAGACTAAAAATGAAATATTATGATAAAACTATGATTATTAAACGCTTGTAATAAATGAATAACAAATTTTATTTAAAAGCATTTAAGTGCTAAGAATATGGTTTATACCTGTAAGACCGATTTGGTCTAAATGTATAGAGTCTTAGCAAGTTAGAATTGCCATAGTTGAGTATTTTGCAGCCAATATTTAAGCATAGTTAGGTTCATAATGACTTTCATACAAATGTCTTACTTTTTCTTTTGCTCTTTTGATACGCATTTTTACAGCACTTTCCGAAATCTGAAATACTTCTTGAATTTCTTTGATACTCATTTCTTCTCTATATTTCATTAAAAGTATCATTTTTTCTTCAGGCTTTACCATTTCCAACAACTGTTTTAGTCGTTTGAGCTCAATACCTTTCAATTCTTCGAGACTATCAATATCAGCGTGTCCAGCAACTTCTTTTTGGTCTTCCAAATTATAAACTTGTTGTTTCTTGGATTTTCGCAAATAGTCAATACAAAAATTGTAAGTAATAGAATATAGCCATGTCGAAAACTTAGACCTTCGTTTGAAAGAGGCTAAATTAAGATATACTTTGATAAAAATATCATGTGTTAGATTTTCGGCTATATCATCTTCTTTCACAAAAGAAATACATTTTCTATACACTTTTGGAGCATACCTTTGATATAAAATTTCTACCATCGCAGGGTCTTGCGAAGCAATAATACGTTCAATGACTTGTTCGTCAGTGAGGTTTTTATTTTTTTTGGCGGATAACTTAAATGCAACGACAATCAGTTTATGCATTGGTTTGTTGATATTAAAAATTTGAAGCTTTGTAGTGAAAAAAATCGAAAATTTGAGTAAACAAATTTTTTTTAAGTGCCAAGCACTATTTAATTAGTAATAGAATAATTCATATTTAGTATTTATGCTTATAATAATTTAACTACTTAATCTAAATGTCAAGCACTATTTAATAATAGGTAGATTTGTGCTAATGCCTTGAGTTTCAGTATGTTAGCTTTCTCAATTTATAAAATAAACCTGTCAAGCTACTTAATTAAGGCAATAACCATACCACTAAAATGTGCTTACAAAAAAGCGATTTACCTCTATTAAGACCTTTTTTTTTCTTTTGGTTACATTTTTTTATTTTTTTTAATATATCTAGGAATTTTACTCATAAAAAAATAGCTTACAAACAGTCAAGCAAAAAATAAAAAGTGTTTTGTAAGTGCTAGATAGCTAACTTTCATAAAATACAATGAACTATTATTTGACATTTCAATAATTTTTTTATAAAATATTTCATTAATAAGTTGATTGTTATTCAAACAAAGTTATTAAATAAAAATCACATTTTCAAAGAAAATTATCTTTTCTACAAGACTTTTTTTTTCTTAGTTTGGTCGGCTGCATGAAAAAAGGCATAAATAGGCAAGCTTTTTGTTTTTTTAAGACAATACCAAAAGCAATTATAAAAAATAACAATAAGTAATTTGTTGTTTTGTTATTTATAATAATAAAGCTAAGATAATAAAATTTTTGAATATATGAAGCTAAAAAACGATAGATATATCTATTTTTTTAGGTTAAAAAGTTTTTTAGAAAAAATCATTTCGCTCAAGAGCTTCCTTGCAATAGAAAGAATGTATGTTTTCATGTTTTGAAAGTTCGAAAAAATCTATTTTATAATGTGCTGTATTTTAGCTAAAATATTTTTTAACATTGATTAACTAAATAAATAGTTGCAAAACTACAAAAATAGTTATAAATTTGTGAACGTAGTAAATAGTCGGATAAATTTATGCTATAAATTGAGGAAGCTAACACGCTAAAGTTCAAGGCATTGGCACAAACCGATTATTTATTATTGAAATAGTGCTTGGCACTTATGAAAAATCTTAAAAATAAAGTATTTTTTTAATATGAATAAGAAAAAAGAACTTTTGACACAGCTAGAGCTAAAAGTGATGAACATTTTGTGGAAACTCAAAAAAGCTTTTGTCAAAGATATAATACAGGTTTGGCCAGATAAGCACAAGCCGCACACAAACACCGTATCTACAACGATTCGCATCTTGGAAGGTAAAAACTATGTTGGACACAAAGCTTATGGCCGCTCCCACGAATATTTTCCGAAAGTCAGCAAATTTGCTTACCAAAAACAACTTTTAGGCAATATTATTGATAATGCTTTTGCGGGTTCTATTACATCTTTGGTTTCTGCATTGGTAGATAATGACCAAATCAGCAATGAAGAGTTAGATGAAATTCAAGAACTCATCAACAAAAATAAAGATGAATAGCTATTTTTCTGCTCAAAATTAGTTATATTTGTTGTTATTTAACGAAATATTAGAAATAAGTTGCTCATTTTGCGAAAATTAACACCTTGTTTTTTTTAAATACGCTAGTGCAAAATAAAGTGAATATCAAATAGCATTTGTTATGTAATGATAGAACAAATTTTCGAGCTTTTTGTTCAGATAAATAATTAGATAAAACAAAAAAGCATTGCATATTTTTTGTTTTGTTACGTCTTGTGTTTATATAAAGGCTGTTTAGATTTTGTTTTTGATGCTTTTTTTTAAGCCAAAAAATAAAGTTTAAACAGCTTCTAAGTAAACAAAGTTATTCTACAAACTGTATTAAGTAGTCGTTCAGAAGTTTTTGGGCATTTCAGTACAAGATAACACCTTGATTGTCAATGCGTTAGCAACTAAACGAATATTTTATTAAATAGTACTTGGTACTTAATTTGCAGCTTGTTAGTAATGGAGTTAATCATTTAATGGTGCTTGGCACTTAGTTTTTCAGAAAAAATAATTACAGTGATAAGTTATATAATTCTTACCTATTTGTTGTCTATCATAGGCACGATATTTTACTGCTTGTTGCTGCGAAAAAAATGGTCTGCACGACAGCAAAAAGGCATCATCATTGGTATTGTCTGCTTGAGTTTAAGCATTCCATTTGTTATAGATGGCTTGCAAAGTAGTTCTACACCAGCTAGAGAAACTTGCTTGCACAATCACGAAATTCCAGAAATGGTTATTAGCCAATATTGCCCTGCAAATGGCGAGTTGGAAATGTGCTATGAATTGGCGATTCATCAAACTAATTTTTGTGAATGTGAAGCAGTCGAAAAAGCTAATTTGTTGATGTATAAGGAATATCCTATTTATGATTTTTTAATCACACATCAATCTAAGGTAGATTTGTTTTTTCTTATTGGCATTGGTACTATGCTCGTTATTTTATTGATACGACTTACTTATTTGCTGTTTCTTATTGTATCTAGCCAACGCAAGAAAGTTGTTTTTGATGGCGAAACTTATACTATTTTATATCCTAAAAAGAAAATAGCTGTTTGTTCTTTCAAGCTTTGGCACAACTATATTTTGTGGCAAGAGGATATGGAACAGTTGAACGAACCAGAACAACAGGCAATTATCTGGCACGAAATTTCGCACCTACAACAGCGTGATACATGGCTAAAAATAGGCTTCAATTTGATGCAGTCTATTTGGTGGCTCAATCCTGTCTATTATTTTTTTGCTAAAGAGCTAGAACGCATTAGCGAACATATTGCCGATGAATTGGCAGTACAAAAGCTTGGAAGCACAAAACTATATGCTTCTCTGCTCGTAAAAATGAAACGCCGCCGCAATGTGCCACTTGCTCATGCTTTCAACAATTCGCAACTCAAAATAAGGGTAGAATATTTGTTGCAAAAAAAATCTATGCGACAAAAGAAATTTGCTTCTTTGGCGGGCTTTTTTATGCTTATTAGCCTTGTTTTGTGTAGCACCACTTTTTATACTATGCCTTCGATTAGCAAAACAATGGATGATATTAGATTTTATGAAACGCTTTCTAAAGAATATCAAAATACGGGAAAATCTGTTTTTTGCAAAAACTGTTTGAAAGCTAAACAAAATCAAAAATAGGCTTTTTTTGCAAAATTGCACGACACAATATACAAATAAATAAGTCTTCATTCGTCAAATAATAAAGACTTATTTATATCTTTATAGCTCATAAAAAACACATATTGAGCTATGAAACAATACATTTACATTCTTTTTACCTTTGTTTTTTGCCAAAACCTGCTTACTGCCACTACTTATCAAGCCTTATTTATTGGAAATAGCTACACTTATTATAATGATTTGCCTGATTTGGTAAATAAAATAGCCAACTCTTTTGGCGATACCGTTTTGTATAATTCCTCTACTTTTGGTGGCTACACTTTCCAGCAACATGCCACAAATTCCAGCACCATCGACAAAATTAATAGCGAAAATTGGGATTTTATTGTTTTGCAAGAGCAAAGCCAAATACCTAGTTTTCCACCTACGCAAGTAGCCACTGACTGCTATCCTTATGCCGAACAATTGGTTGATTTGATTGAAAATAACAGCAATTGTTCCAAAGCTCTGTTTTTTATGACTTGGGGCAGGCAAAATGGCGATGCGGCCAACTGTGCTTTTTATGAGCCGCTTTGCACTTATGAAGGTATGCAGCAACGCCTAACAGAAAGCTACACAGAAATGGCTGCACTCAATGAGGCGAGTGTCGCACCTGTTGGCGTAGCATGGCAAGAGGTAAGAGAACAAACCGAAGATGCCATTAATTTGTATTCTAGCGATGGCAGTCACCCTAGCATTTATGGAAGCTATTTGGCGGCTTGCGTTTTTTATAGTACCATGTTTCAGAAAACGACTTTGGGAGCATTTTCTCCGAGCGAAATAAATGAAACTGATGCCGAAATATTGCAAAATATGGCTTCTGAAACGGTTTTAAATGATTTGCCGAGCTGGTTTATCGAAGAAATAGAAAATCCGCCTGTGCCTTGTGCGTGTAGTTTTTTAGAAAATGCGGCTGATTTTGAAATGCTAGAAGCAGTTTGCGAAAATGGAGAAGCTTTTGTTTTGGGAAGTGCTGCTGATGAAAATGATTATTTCGAAGGGACTGCCGTTAGTGTTTTGGGCGAAAATTATGTATTTAATCCTAGCTTGGCGATAGGCAACAATGAGGTTACACATATTGTTTCCAATGGCGATTGCGAAGATATAGCCATGCAAAACATTACGGTTTTCGATTTTGTAGTAGCAGGTTTCAATGATTTGGATGATAATTATACGACAGCAGACGAACCTGTTATTTTAGTGCCAAATGATGAGAATGGCGAACATATTTTTATGGGCGAAGGTGTTGAAAATGGTATTTTTTATCCAAACTTAGTCAGTTCGTTGAATGAAACGATAAATATTACGCAAATTGTTACAAATGGACTTTGTACCGATAGTACTTCTCAAAGTTTAGTTGTTGGCTTTCCTTTACATGTGGAAAATCTGGCAGCCCACGAAGTTGAAATTTATCCGACGATTAGTCGAAGTGCTATTTTTATTCATGCTTCAAATTTTGAACTTGAAACGCTAGAATTGTTTGATATGTCTGGACAAAAGGTAAAACAGCAAATTATTTTTGAAGAAATAGAAAAAACGGTTTACAAAATTGATGTTTCACAACTTCAAAAAGCTTGTTATATAGTGCGTGTTGGCATTGAAGATGCTTTTTTGAGCAAAAAAATAGTAGTTTGCGATTAGAAACGCTGATAAGGTTTATGCTAAAAACGAAAATAGCGTGATTTTTTAGCAATATAAAATTAAAAAAGAAAATTAGCTGACTTTATTATTGCAAAAAAAAGAAAAATATGTAACTTTATGTCTTTGAACAGTTTGGGAAAAGAAATGTTAAGAAATTGATTAGATTTTATGAATGAGTTTTTGACTTCCCTATAAATTTTTGGTATAGTTTTTTCCCTATACTTTTATTCTAAGTGCTAGGCACTAATTAATATAGCTTTTTTGAGTTGCTAACACATTGAAAATCAAGGTGTTAGCTTCCATAAATGAGCAATTTATTTCTCTTATTTGACTAAAGAAAAGAAGATGCAAGAAATCATTATTACACTAAAAGATAGTACAACAGGCCGAGAAGTTGATGTAGAATTGCCTGCCGATATACCAATAGGCGAATTGTTGCCTGCTATAACACATCAATTGGATATTGATTATGCCGAACAGCGACATTTGCAAAACAAAACACAATTGTTTGATTATAACGAAAACGACACGTTGAGGTCACGAGGTACGCAAGAATATGATTTGTGCATTTTGAAATATGAAACGATACAAGGAAAACGCTAAATGCCAAACTCTATTTAATAAATGACTAAGTGCCAAGCACTATTTAATAAACGGCCGATTTGAGCTAACGTATTGATATTTAGTGTGTTAGTTTTCACAATTTGTTGAATAAATATGTCCGACTACTTAATTCGTTGCTCATGCCTTGAAAAGTAAAGTGTTATGCTCAACGAAATGTTATGTTTTTTTGTTTAAGTGCTTAAAAAAAAGAACAAATGTTTTCGAGCGGTTCAAAACTTAAACAGTTACGGTAATTTTGAAATTTAATTATCCATTAATTGGATTTAGTCGTACTAGATTTTTTTTGAGAAAATAAAATAAATGTTATGGGACGTGTAAGAGACATACGCTTAATGACTGATAGACAAAAAATTAAGCAATTTGAAGAAAAATATCATTATTTCAACATTGTAGAAGAAAAAGGCATTCCACCAACCGAATATCTATTGCGATTTGAGTTGGAAGGTTATATCAACGAGGCAGGCGAAACAGCTTGCGAGCATCTTGTGCGTTTGAGTTTGCCAGAGAAATATCCATTTTCTGCACCGCCGAAATTTTCGTTTCTCAACAATCTATTTCACCCAAATGTATATACGAATGGCGATGTGTGTCATGGTTGGTATCTCAATCATTGGGATATGGGCATTCATATTGATGATTTGATAATGGATATTGCTCGCATGATTTGCTTTAAAACAAATTCATATAATTTGAAAAGTCCAGCCAATTACTTTTGTAATACAGAGTGGATTGCAAGCCATCAAATCCCGATTGATGCTACTGATTTGACTGAAAAAGATGCTTCTCAAAACTATAATATTCCAGACTATTTGCTGCCCAATGATGCTTATGAGCAGAAAATGAACTCGCAACAACAGGCAAAAAAAATACCTATAAAGATAAAATCGAAACATGCAGGAGGTAGTGTGCAAAATTCATGGAACGAAATACCAGAGCAAAAGAAAAATACTGAACAAAATTGGAAACATGTTATCAAAATTCTAAAAAAATAATGCAAATTTTTTTAGGCTAAGACCGCTAATATTGGCTTTTTTTATGGACTGTTTTACTGAAAAATAGTATGTTTCTCTTGCCAAAAATAAACTGAGAATAGCTGGCTTTTTGGGCTAAGTAACGCTCAAAAAATAACTTCCTTATTTGCGTTTGACATTTTCTGACCTAACTTCGTTGAAAAGCCTCGCCATAGCTATGGCTATGACTGTGTTTTTCGCCTTGTAGCTCAAAAAATCTCTGCCTCAAATCGTGAACTTATTTTCTTACTGTTACTAATAATTTAAAAAAAGTGCTTTTCTAACTAAAAACTATTTAACAAGTTTTCGACGGCTGCTTCTGCACTTTCTATTTTTGCTTGCTGCTGCAAAACAGTAGCTTCTACGGCTCTTTCTTTGCAATCTGTGAGTCGACAACGCTGGCAAGTTTCGTTTACCATTCGGACTGCAATATTTGGGTCATTCCAAAATTTCACTTTATTCTTAAAATCTTTATTCATCAAAAAGCCAATAGTTACACTACTATTTCGATTAGGAGTAGGATACATAGCTCGTGCTATGCTGATGCAAAAATACTCATTGCCAGAGTCGATATACAAAGACCGTTGCACACGCACAATAGGGCCAGCTTTTTTGTTAGTGGTTTGAGCTTCCGCCAATTCTTTCAAAATATTAATGGTTATCCAACGCCTGCAATAATGTTCGTTGAGTTGGTTTCCGTGCGGATTGTGTGGTTTTGGCAAGTGCAGTTCTTTCGTAATCACATATTGGTCATCTTTTTGAGTATTGGTAAAACGCAAGAAAAAAAGCTGGTTTAATCCAAAAAAACGAGGTAAAACACTTGTTATACGGTGCATAAATGTTTCTGGCGATACTTGATAGCCTTTCATCATTTGCAAAAATGCTTCGCCATTCCAAGTTGTATTTTGAAACAAGCAACTCAAATCTGCGATAAGAGGCTTTCGGTTGATAAGCAAAGCACCTGCAAAATAAGAAGCTTTGAAGTTGTTGAGGACTTGCTCAAAAGAACTTTTTTGCATCCATGATGGCCCTATATTTCGCTCAGGCAGTTTCATATATTGATAGCCTATTTCTTTTCCTAGCTGAAATTTTTGTTGAATAGCATTCAAATTATCGTTAATCAACAGCAAGTTTTTTCGCTTTTTTTTCACAAACAAAGAACGCACACTTCGCAACTCAGGATATTCGCTCAAGCGTTTTTCATCAATGGTATAACGATATTTTTTTGTTAAAACTGCTTGCAAATTTTCTAGCGAAAAATCAAAATCTGCCTTTAAGTTTTCTTGGTGTTCACTCATAAAAAGCTGCACACTTTCTTCTATTTCTTCAAAATAATTGTCGTGCATTTGTTGGTAAGAACGCAAAGCCGTCAAATAGAATTGCTCTACTTTCATTTCATAATTTCGAGCAATATCAATGAGCGTGCTGATAAAAGCACTTACTTTGGCAGGAGCATTTGAGATGAGTTCTACGAGCTTGTCTGTGCCTATGCCAAAAGTGTCTAAAGGCAAATCTTGCAGTGCATTGGATTGTAGCAAATCTACGATAGGAGAGAGCTGTTTGTCCAATTTTAGCGAAACCATTTCATCATAACTAACCTCTAACACATTGGCGAGAGAGACTATTTTTTGCGGTTGCGGATATTTTTTGCCTTTTTCGATTTCATTCAAATAAGAAGGCGAGATGCCAGCCGCTTTTGCCAATGCTTTGGGCTGCATTTGTTTTTTTTGTCGTAACTGTCTAAGTTTTAAGCCAAATATAAGGCGTATGTTTCGTTCATTTAGCATAATAGAAGTCGCATTTTTTTCTTATTTTATAACTATTTACGTTATTATTTCTGTAAAGTAAGTTGGTTCAAATTTTCAAGCTATTAGAAGTGACATATTTCTAAAAATACAATAGGTTACCACTTCTTATATTTGCCACTTTTAGCTAGAAAAATAGTATGTTTTCCTTACCAAAAAAATGTTTCTTTTGTTAAATTGAAAATAGCTACTGAAAAAACCTAAATTTTGCCAGATTTCCAGAGTTGATTGAATGACTTTTTCGGAAATTTGAGTAGTTCTCTATTTTCTCCCCAAGTATCTGCAAACATTTTTTTGAACAGCCATTGCCGCAATCTTCGGCCGCCAAAATTCATAAAACTGCGATTGAGCATTGCTTTTTCCCAAAATCGCCACATCAACTGCTCATTTCGTGCTGCTTTTGTCAAGGTTTTTTCGGAATGGAAAAACTGCCTGTTTTCTAACAATATTTCATGCACAGGAATATTCATCGGACATACTTCGGTGCATTTGCCACACAAACTAGAAGCATGACTCAAGTGTTTGTAGTGTTGTTGTTGGTGCAAATGTGGCGAAATAGCCGCACCTATTGGGCCTGCATAAGGCGATTCATAAGCATGGCCGCCCACATGATGATAAACAGGACAAGCATTGAGGCACGCACCACAGCGAATGCAATACAAGGCTTCTCTTCTTTTTTTATCGGCCAACATTTTGCTGCGGCCATTGTCTAACAAAATGACATACATTTCTTCGGGGCCGTCTATTTCGCCTTTTTGCTTTGCTCCAGAAATAATGGTATTGTAAGTCGTAATTTTTTGGCCTGTACCATAAGTAGCTAGTAGCGGCCAAAAATGAGCCAAGTTGTCGAGGCTAGGCAAGATTTTTTCAATGCCTACTATCGCAATATGCACTTTGGGATAAGTGCTCACTATGCGAATATTGCCTTCGTTTTCGGTCAAAGCTACTGCTCCAATATCGGCTACCAGAAAATTTGCTCCTGTGATACCTATATCTGCTTTCAAAAACTGAGTTCGTAGCTTTTTTCGTGCTGCCATAGTCAGTTGTTCGGGTGTCGATTCTAGTGGCGTTTGCAGTTTTTCATTGAAAAGCTCGGCTATATCTTCTTTAGATTTGTGCATCGCTGGCGTGACGATATGATACGGTTTTTCGCCAGCCAACTGCACGATATATTCGCCCAAATCGGTTTCTAACACTTCGATATTTTTGTTTTTCAAAGCCTCATTCAAACCAATTTCTTCTGTTGCCATAGATTTTGCTTTCACTACCAACTTAGCTCTTTTCTCGGCTGCAATATGCAAAATCTTATCTGTTGCTTCTTGTGCTGTTTTTGCCCAAATGACTTTGCCGCCTCTTTTAGCAAAATTTCGTTCAAACTCTTCCAAATAGTCAGCTAAATTTTCGATAGCTTGCCATTTTATATTTTTTGCATACCGCTTTACGGCTTCCAAATCGGCATATTGCTTTTTGCCAATGGCTACACTTTCATCATATTTTCCTATGTTGAAAGCTATAGTTGCTCGATGTTTTCGGTCAAACGTCTTTTGTTTGGCTTTTTGCAAAAAACTTTTTTTTGAAGGCATAAAAAATAAGGGGTTTAAGTGCCAAGCACTGTGTAATGTTAAGGTAATTTGGTTGTTAAAATATTAAACTTTTTTAGCGTTTAAATATACTATACTGTAATTTAAATCTTCTAAGGTTTTTGAAAAATATTAGCCTTTTGTTGAGATGTGATAAGTTTTTAAAACCTGTCACGTCTAAGCTCATTTAAAACTTTTTTTTCAATAACAAGAAAGAAATGACATATTTTTCTAGCCAAAAGAGTCAAATATAAAAAAGAATGGACACTTATTGTTTTAGAAATATGTCATTTCTAATACTCTCAAAATGTAGAACTACTTAAATTACAGTGTAATACTACTCTATTCTTAAATAAATAATATGTCTAAATGCTAAAACAGAAATACTACTTTTCTGTTTTTTTATCTACTTCAATGCGTTTATCTTGATTAGCGAGTTGCCAAGCAGTAAAAAATACTAATCTAGCACGTTTTTCTAATCCCTCAAAATTGATTTTATCTACCGTATCACTTGTTTGATGATAGTCGCCGTGTGTACCATTGAAATAAAAAATAATTGGAATATCGTGTTTTGCAAAGTTGTAATGGTCAGAGCGATAATAAAAACGGTTAGGGTCTTTGTCATCGTTATATTTATAATCTAATGCTAATTTAGTATATTTTTTGTTCATATTTTCATTGATATTGTGAAGTTCACTACTCAGTTTATCAGAACCGATAACATATACATAATTTGCATCTTTATGCTCATTGTCTATCCGTCCAACCATATCGACATTCAAATTGGCAACTGTATTTTTTAGGGGGAAAACAGGTTTTATATCGGCATAAAACTCAGAACCCAAAAGTCCTTTTTCTTCGCCCGTAACAGGCATTACTAAAACACTACGTTTTGCACCATTTCCATCTGCTTTGGCTGTTGCAAAAGCTTGGGCAATTTCGAGAACAGCAACCGTACCAGAGCCGTCATCATCTGCACCATTATAGATTTTTTCTCCATCAGTACCCAAATGGTCATAGTGAGCCGTCACAATAACGAGTTCATCTTTCAATTTTGGGTCGCTACCTTCGATATATCCCAAAAGGTTGTTGGCATCAAAAACTTCTATTTTTTTATCCAAATCAATTTTTAGATTTGTAGTAGCTTGCAAGCTTCGAGTTTTAGCTTTTTTATTAATCTTTTTTTGCAAAAAGGCTGTCGATTTGCGTTTTTTATTGCCCAAAATATCATCTGCCATTTTTCGGCTGATATAAACAACACTCATTTTTGTGCTATTTTTTGTGCCATCGGCTACTTCCATACCACCCATTTTGATGTAATTTCCGTAACGACTGATTTGCTTTTCGATATTATCTACCACAATAAGCAATACATCAACGAGCTTTTCGTCTGCTATCTGCACTTTTTTTCGCCAATTCATAGTCCATTCAGAAGGTTCAGGACTATTATTAATCAAATAGCTGCCATTTTTTAAAGTCGGCTCGCTCATCAATATCATTACTGTTTTGCCTTTTACATCCTGATTTTTATAATCGTTATATTTGTCATCTTCAATTCCATATCCCAAAAATAGTACATCTTTTGTAGTATAGTCCAAATCATCTGTTGTTTGGCCGAAGGCATAAAAATCTTTTAGAAACTCATATTTTTTTTTGCCAACTTTAATAGTCGGTGTACCCCATTCTTGATTGATGAGCGAAACGGGTTGATAGTAGGTTTTTTTATGCCCTATTTTTGGCAAATTCAAATTTTCGAAGTGTTTGGCAATGTATTTTTGAGCCATTTTTTGGCCTTCTTGCCCTGTTCCACGTCCGCCATACTCGTCGGAAGCTAAAATGGTAAGGTGCTTTTTTAGGTCTTCTTGATTGACCATTTTGCTATATTTCAAAGCCATATCTTTTGGTTTTGGCTTGGCTGGCACAATAGGTACATTTTTGATTTCTTCTTCGAGGTCTGCTTCTCGCACAGATTTTTGAGCTTGTATAAATAAGCTAATGCTAAAAAGGCATAGAAAAAATAATACTTTTTTAGGAGCGTGTAACATAGTGTTTTGTTTTTTTAGAAAATAAAAAAATAAGAGACTGTTTAGATTTTTTGCTCAAATTGATGTTTTTTGAATGCCATAGTGGAGCTACAGCTCGAAAAAAAAGGAAATTTGGACGGAAAAGATACTTTTTTAAGCCAAATTATAAGATTTAAATAGAAAAAGTCTCTAAGTAGGTAGGTAATTGTTATTTATTGATTATACAATTAAATCAGGTTCGTCAATAATAGATAGGTGAGTTTTTGGTGAAATTTGTCGAATTTTTTGGCTCAATACATCAATTTCTGTTAGCGATTTGGCTTTGCAAATAAACGATAAATCAAGGCCGTCTTGGAGTGTATCCATTCGTTTTAGCTTTACATAAGACAAGGTTTCGGTCAAAATATCGGTAATAGGTAACAATTCTTTTGTGTCTGTGCTAATGTTGATATACATACGGTCTTCGCTTCTGAAATTTACTTTGCCATTTATTTTTTTGTTGACAAAAAGTAAAAACAAAATACTAAAAATAGCAATAACTGCAATAATAATATGGTTTGCTCCTGCTGCAAGTCCTAGTCCAATAATCAAAAACAAATAGGTGAGTTCTTCGGGGTCTTTGATGGCTGCCCGAAAACGCACGATAGACAAAGCACCTACTAGACCTAAAGATAGAGCAATAGATGATTTTACGATAGTGATAATGAGCATAGTAGTGAGGGCAAGCGGCAAGAAATTGTCGGCAAATCGTTGTCGGTTAGAAACAGCATTTCCATATCTGATATAAAAAAGTCGAATGAAGAAAGCCAAAACCGTAGTGACGATAAGGGCAACGACAAAATCAAAAAGGTTAATTGTGTTGGTAAATTGTTCCAGATATTGCTCAAAACCTAACATATTACTGTTTTTTTATTGATAGTTGAAAAGTACCTTTTATTTATATGTTGTAAAAAATACGATGCGATAGCTTTTTTTTGTAAAAAAAACTCAGTTTAATAAAAGGTATAAAAAAGTTAGGCCAAAAATACGATGCTTTGCTTTATTTTTTGTGAATTGAAGCTAAAAAAAAACTTTATTTTTAGTTTTCTTAGATTTAAACATTTTAAAAATAAAAAAACGCAAAGCCCAACGCGTTTTATTGCGTTAAACTTTGCGAGTATTGTACGTCACCCTTTTTCTTTATTTTTTGTAACTATTTACGTTATGGCAATTTTGGCTAAAAAATACCTATTTCCATTTATGCGACAGCTTTTTTTCACTCAAGAGCGATGCTATTCAGTTCAAAAACAGCTTTGCCTAAAAGAAAATAGCTTCATTTTTTATCTCAAAAGCCCATACCTAAACGGTTACTATTTTTTTTCTTTCTAAATGTCAAACACTAAATTGAGGCAGCCTTTGAGAGTTGCTAACGCCTTAAATAAAAGTTAAGGTGTTAGCGTTCCAGAAATGAGCAATCTATTTTTAATGTTTGAAGAAAGAAGTATTTTTATTTTAAAACTTGTATTTTGTAAGCATCTTGAAATCCTGTGCTTGTTGTTGTTTTTACGAAGTAAAGTCCATTAGATAAATTTTCGGTAGAGAACACAATTTGATTAGAAATATCTAAATTGCCTTCAAAAATAGTAGCTACTTTTTGGCCATTGATATTGTACAATTCAACCATAGCCTCAGCAGCTTCGTTTGTAGTGATATTTACATAAGCTCTATCAGACACAGGATTTGGATAAATATTTACGCTTGTTGTTGTGATGTCTTCAAACAACAAAGCAATTTCATCTACTTCATTTTTATTTGATTGGACAGGCACAATAAAGGCACACAAAAAGTTTGCATCTCCATCATTAACATTCATGTAGTATGTGCTTTTATTAAGATTGCTTACATCTTCAGTAGTAGCAAAAGGAGCATTTGCACTCAATGATTCTAACCACAAGAAATCGTAAGAAGGATTGTTGAGGCCTGTTGTTGGTGTAATATCAATAGCACCATTGTAAGCCGAGTTGCTAGAAGCACTTGTAATTGTATAGTCTGAAATGTGCAATGGTGCAGTTTCGCCACTAATGACAGGCACAACATGAGCAGGTCTGTCAAAGATATTTACACAATCATTTGCATCTGTAACAATAATTTCCCAAGTAGAACTCACAGGGCCATAAATCACGATTTCGCCTGCTTGTCTATTTAATTTATACTTGACAGCATTGCTACTGATAGAGCCAGAAAACGAATAAGGAGGAGTTCCACCAGAAAAGCGTAGTTTGTAAGCATCATAAAAAGGAGCATAAGTATCGCCATCAATAGTTTCTGAAACAGCAGATTGTAAGCCCAAAGGCAATTCTAAAAGCATAATACTTTTCATAGGACTTTCCAAACATATAGGATCTACTGTCGAATCAAACAGAAATGTTTTTGTGCAAGTTGCTGCAGGATAATCATTGGTTTGAATATCTACTTGCTCTGCAAAAGCATCAACTTGAATAGCAAAAGTATTGCAAAGCGTAACTTCATTGTGAACAGGCAAAAATACACCGTCATAAGTCAAAACGTTATCATTGGCACTACCTGTATAAGTATCAGGGTAACTTGTGTCGTAAGAAGCGGGCGAAAAATTTACTACATTTACAGTAGATGGACTGAAAGTAAAAATCATTTCATAAGGATTGCCTTCTAAACCCGAATACTCAGCACAAACCTCAAAGTTAAGTATATAAGTACCATTTGCTTCGGTAGTTGTACCTAGCCATTCAGCAGAAGACTCATCGCAAGCCATTGCAGTATGTGTAAAGCCAACTATTAAAGCGGCACACAAAGTCAGTATAGAATAAATTTGTTTCATAGCTTTTCTTAAAAAAAAAATTAAAAATGTGTGTAAAGCAGGTCACGATGTAAAAACTTCTACAAACTTAAAACAAATTAGATTATTTTCTATGAAAAAAAAAGGCTTTTTAGAGTAAAAATAGCATCTGTTTTAGCATTTCTACATACCTAAGAAAACAAAAGAAAAAGCCATTAATAATCGAAAAAAGGCTTGTGTTTTTCCAAATATATATATCATTATATTTGTTATTGCAGCTAAAAAGTGTGGAGTTTAGGACGCAAAAACTACAATTTTAATAAGTCTAAGCTTGTTGGAAAAGCTATTTTGATAAGCAACTTGTATTGTTAGGTCTTATTTTTTTGAAGTTTTCTAATGTTATTTTTTTCTTTTTTTGGAAAAATAGATAGTGCTATTGCATTTTTCACAAACTTACGTTATCTTAGCAAACATGAAAACAACTTATTTCGCCAATTTTAACATTAACACAAACAAGTGTTGTTGCTGTTTTTTCTTTAAGAAAAACAGAATGGCGAAGCTATGTTAAAATAAAACAACATTATTTCAAATTGAAAAAGTGCTTATTCTGTGTATAAAACGGAATAAGCACTTTTTTTTTGTGCAAAAATATTTTTCAAAAAATTATAAAACAATCAATCATGGCAATTAGATTAGGAGATATAGCTCCAGATTTTAACGCAAAAACCTCACAAGGCGACATCAATTTTCACGAATGGCTAGGCGATAGCTGGGGACTGCTTTTTTCGCATCCAGCAGATTACACACCTGTTTGTACAACCGAACTTGGCCGAACAGCAGCTTTGAAAGGTGAGTTTCAGAAACGAAATGTGAAGCCTATTGCTGTAAGTGTAGATGGACTTTCGAGTCATGAAGGCTGGATAAAAGACATTGAAGAAACGCAAAATGTAACAGTAAATTTTCCGCTTATTGCTGATGACGACCGAAAAGTGGCGGAGTTGTACGATATGATTCACCCAAATGCAACGCAAAAAACAACGGTGAGAACCGTATTTGTGATTGGAAACGACAAAAAGGTAAAACTGACATTGACTTATCCGCCTTCGACAGGCCGAAACTTTCTCGAAATTTTGAGAGTGATAGATAGCCTCCAACTGACTGCAAATTATAGCGTAGCTACGCCAGCAGATTGGCAATATGGCGAAGATGTTGTGATTTCGCCTTCCATTCCGACAGCAGATGTGCCTGCTCGCTTTCCGAAAGGGCATACGATTATAAAACCGTATTTGCGAACAACGCCACAACCAAATTTAGATTAACTAACACAAGAAGCACTATATATAACAAATGTATAGTGTTTTTTTTTGCTTTAAAAAATGAGATATATACTATAAATCGATGTGCTAAAACTATCGTAAAGTCTTTTTTATTATGCAAGATTGATACAAAAAAAATGGAATACCAAAGCAAAATTTTAGATTTTATATTGCAAATAAATACTGCTGATATTTTAGCAATTATAAAAAATGAGAAGTTCTAAAACATAAGTTTTGTCATTTTTTATAAATTTTATGAAAAAAAAAAATATAAAAAAAATGATACTTTATATTTTGAATTAACGAATTGATAATATTTTTATTTGTATAGGCTTGATAATCATTTCTTTTATTTATAAAAAACAGAAAAGCAAGATGCTTTTACATAAGCTTTTTATAGCAGAAAAAAAAATTTTATCTACAAAAGTTATCCACACCTGTGGATAACTTTTGCTTTTTAGTTTAAATATTCTGACTTATCTTAGCATCATATCAAATAGAAACGCCTATTTAAACGATAAAAATATCGTTTTTTTACGACATGAAAATAGCTTTCCTTACACACGTTACTAACCAAAAAGTGTAAGCCGTTTCAAAAATGATATTTTTTTTTACTTAAATCAAAAATAATACAATATATTGTTATAAATAGTATGCACTACAAAAGTGTAGTAGCGAAGCTATGTTTTCAAACGAAAGTTAGGTGTAAACAAAAAAATAGAAAAAAATGATTAACGAACCAATATTAAGAGAAAATAAAGACCGTTTTGTACTATTTCCTATCAAATATGATGAGATTTGGAAAATGTATAAACAGGCAGAAGCTAGTTTTTGGACTGCTGAAGAGATAGACCTTAGTGCAGATTTGAAAGATTGGGCAAATTTAACAAATGATGAGCGTTATTTTATAAAACATGTTTTGGCTTTTTTCGCTGCTTCCGATGGCATTGTAAACGAAAATTTGGTACTGAATTTTATGCGTGAGGTGCAAATTCCAGAAGCTCGTTGTTTTTATGGCTTTCAAGTAGCGATAGAGAACATTCATGCCGAAACGTATAGCTTGCTCATCGACACTTACATCAAAGACCCAAAAGAACGTGACTATTTGTTTAATGCACTCGAAACGGTGCCATGCGTAAAGAAAAAAGCAGATTGGGCTTTGCGTTGGATAGACGAAGCACCGAGTTTTGCACATAGGCTGATAGCTTTTGCGGCTGTCGAAGGCATCTTTTTTAGCGGCAGTTTCTGTTCTATTTTTTGGCTCAAAAAGCGTGGTTTGATGCAGGGCTTGTCGTTTTCAAATGAGCTGATTAGCCGAGACGAAGGTTTGCATTGTGATTTTGCGTGTTTGCTATATAGCATGTTGCAGGAGAAATTGGACGAAAAAGAGGTGCAAGACATTATCACGGAAGCCGTTGTTTTTGAAAAAGAATTTGTAAGCGATGCTTTGCCTGTTTCGCTCATTGGTATGAATGCTACTTTGATGTGTGAGTATATCGAATTTGTGGCCGACCGTTTGCTAGTGGCTTTGGGTTGCGACAAGGTATATTTTGCCAACAATCCGTTTCCGTTTATGGAAATGATAAGCTTGCAAGGAAAAACCAATTTTTTCGAGAAAAGAGTAGCCGAATATCAAAAGGCTGGCGTAATGGCTACAAAAGAGGAACAGATGTTTTCGCTAGATGAGGATTTTTAGGCTAGACATGAAAAAACGTTTTATAAACCGAAAATTAGAAGTTTATAAAACGTTTTTCTTGTGCTTTTTTATGAAAAAAAAATTAGGAGTTAGTGCTGCTATATAAATTTGTCGCACTTTTTTTTCTTTCTCTAATAAAAAAGGTATTTGAGGTATTTTCGCTAATGTATTTACTATACAGCTTGTTGAAAATGTCTTCATTAATTTCAATATCAAGGTGATTTGCAATTGAAATACCAATAACATTGTTTTTATATTTATTTAAATAATTAAAATATTGTGCATTAAAAATACTATCATTTTTTGCTAAAGCGACTTTTGAAGAAATACTTGATAGTTCATTTTCTAAAGCTAAAGCTAAATGTTTCGAAACTAAGTTTTTAGCTATTTTTACTTTTTCATCTGATGTTTTTAAGTATAATTTATTATTGGTAACACAAATCAATCCAATTGATATTTTTTCATCAATATCTGGTCGAATGAAAGCGTATATGATGGCATAAAATGTGTTCATAACTTATTTAATTTGTTTTGATAGTTCTTCTAAAAAATCACAAAATGTTTGCCAAGTTTGTTTTATCCAAACATCTGAAAACAATTGTTTTTCAATTTTGAGTAGCATTTTATTTTGGTCAATATTCCATTTTTCTGGTGTTTGAGAAATAATTTGTTTAAGATTTAAGCGGCATTTTTCTAGGAAAAGAAAAAACATTTGTTGAATATTCACAATAATAGATTCTATTAAATCACTTTGTTTGAAAAATGAAAGACATAACTCGTGATATAAAATACTTTCATACCAATTAATTGGCTCTAAATCATATTGTAAATTGGAGCTATTAAAGATAAATTGATGGTCTATTGGTACAAATCTGTTGTTTTGTTTAAAATCATACATCAAATTGGGATTATTAGCGGTTCTATCTTCATTACATATCCATATATCAAATAAAGCAATTAATAATAATTCTAACTTATTTTTTTGAAAAACAGTTATCTGCTGTTTAGTAAAATTAGTTGTTAAGTTGTGAATGTCTGAATAATCTCTTGAAAATTTTGTACCAAAGCAAATCGTATCAAAATTATTGACATTTAAAGTTGGAAAAAGTTCAGTATTGATATGTTTGCGATTTACTTGAATAAAATCAAAATCAGGCGTATGCAAATTCCACAATTTTAAAAAAGAACTGCCGACATATTCATTAAAAAGGTTATGAGCTACTGCATTAATCATATATTTTGTAAGATAAGTGTTCAAGTCATCACATTCAACAAGAATAGGAAGACTCCCACCTGTCTGATACATTTTTCTAATACTACTAATACTCCTTTTCAAATCTAACGTTTTTTACTTAAAAAAAATTCTTTTTCATATAAAAACTTTAACAAAGATAAATAAAAATTACAATTTTCAAAATATTAAAACAACACAACAACAATATAAATAAATATGATTTCAGTAATAAAACGAAACGGTAGCAGCGAACCCGTTGCTTTCGATAAAATAACGGCTCGCATTGTACGACTTTGCAATGGCCTAAATCTAAACTATGTAGAACCTGTCGAGATTGCCAAAAAAGTCATTCAAGGCATTTATGATGGCGTAACGACTACGGAACTCGACAATTTGGCTGCCGAAACTGCTGCAAATATGGCTACGGCTCACCCAGATTATGGTATTTTGGCCGCAAGAATTGCCGTTTCAAATTTGCATAAAAACACAAGGGAAAGTTTTTCGCAAACCATCAGCGACTTATATCATTATGTAGATAAAAAAACAGGCCGTGCCGCCTTGATTGCCAAAAACATCTACGACATAGTGATGGCAAATGCCGAATTGCTCGACGAAACCATTGAGCAAAAACGTGATTTTGAGTTCGATTTCTTTGGCTTCAAAACCTTAGAACGTTCTTATTTGCTCAAGATGGACGAAAAAATTGTTGAGCGGCCGCAATATATGTTTATGCGTGTAGCCATTGGTATGCACCAAAACGATTTGCAGGCAGCCATTGAGACTTATAATCTCATGTCCGAAAAGTTTTTCATTCATGCTACGCCTACGCTTTTCAACGCTGGAACGCCAAAACCGCAAATGTCGTCGTGCTTTCTACTCACTATGCAAGATGATAGCATTGAAGGCATTTATGATACGCTTTCGCAATGTGCCAAAATTTCGCAGGCAGCAGGAGGTATCGGTTTGAGCGTGCATAATGTTCGTGCAAAAGGTAGCTATATCAAAGGCACAAACGGCACTTCAAACGGCTTGGTGCCGATGTTGCAAGTATTCAACAATACGGCAAGATACGTTGATCAAGGCGGAGGCAAACGAAAAGGTGCTTTTGCGATTTATTTAGAACCGTGGCACCCTGATGTTGTCGATTTTTTAGATTTGAAAAAAAATCATGGCAAGGAAGAAATGCGTGCTAGAGACTTATTTTATGCCTTGTGGATTTCGGACTTGTTTATGAAACGAGTGAAAGCCAACGCAAATTGGTCGCTATTTTGCCCAAACGAATCGCCAGATTTGTATAACTGCTATGGCGAAGATTTCGAGCAGTTGTATGAAAAATATGAGCGAGAAGGCCGTGCCAAAAAAGTGATTAAAGCACAGGAGCTTTGGTTTGCCATTCTCGATTCGCAGATAGAAACAGGCACGCCTTATATGTTGTATAAAGACCATGCAAACAAAAAATCTAATCAGAAAAATTTGGGTACGATTCGTTCTAGCAACCTTTGTACCGAAATCATGGAATATACTTCAAAAGACGAAATAGCGGTTTGTAACTTGGCATCTATCAACTTGTCGAAATTTGTGAAAAATGGCGAGTTTGACCATGAACATTTGCTTGAAATCACAAAAATCGTGACGAAAAACCTCAACAAAGTAATAGACATCAACTATTATCCTGTGGAGGAGGCTCGCAATTCAAATATGCGTCACCGACCTATTGGAATTGGCGTACAAGCTTTGGCAGATGTTTTTATTATGCTAAGAATGCCTTTTGATAGCTACGAAGCTCGAGAGCTAAATAAAGAAATTTTTGAAACGATTTATTTTGGAGCTTTGACGGCCTCAAACGAGTTGGCACAAAAAGATGGCACTTATCAAAGCTATGAAGGTTCGCCAGCGAGCAAAGGCATTTTGCAATACGATATGTGGAATGTAGAGCCTTCGATGCGTTGGAATTGGTATCGTTTGAAAGCTGATATTCAAAAAACAGGCTTGCGAAATAGCCTATTGCTTGCACCTATGCCTACGGCTTCTACATCGCAAATTTTGGGCAACAATGAATGTTTCGAGCCTTACACTTCAAACATTTACACACGTCGCACCTTGTCTGGCGAATTTATCGTTATCAATAAGCACTTGCTAAAAGATTTGATTGCTTTGGGAATGTGGACTCCTGAAATGAAAAATGCTTTGATTGCAAACAATGGCTCTATCCAATCGTTTGAAGGCATACCTCAAAATTTGAAAGACTTGTATAAAACGGTTTGGGAAATCAAGCAGAAAGTCATTTTGGATATGGCTGCCGATAGAGGTGCTTTTATTTGCCAAAGCCAAAGCATGAATGTGTTTATGGAAAATGCCAACTACAAGAAGTTGAGTTCCTTGCATTTTTATGCTTGGCAAAAAGGTTTGAAAACGGGAATGTACTATTTGCGAACCAAATCTGCTGCCGACCCAATCAAATTTACGGTAGATATGAAGCAATTTAAAGAAAGCAAACACGCTAAAGTTTTTGCTACCGCCGAAGATGTATATAAATTGCAGGCCAGCAATGTGTGTAGCATCGATGACCCAAATTGCGATAGCTGTGGAGCTTAGAGTTTTTAGTTCTTGGTTTTTAGTTTTTAGTGACAAGATATATAAATAGTTTCTAAAATTGATATTATGCTTTGCGAAAGTTAGCCGACTTTTGCAAAGCATTTTTTTATTGTTATACTTCGCAATTCTTTTTCTAAGAAGCTAATTGTTTTTATGCAAAATTTAGAATAAAATAATAAATTGTTATTTTGATTAAGAGTTTTGTTTTTTTCTATTTGAAACTTTATATTAGTGCCTTGTTTATGAAACTATTTTTAAGTTTCAAACCATGATTTTTACTGTTTTAGTAGCATAAAAAGAGGTTTTGTCATGCAGGTGTCAGAATTAAAGTTGGGCAATAACACTTTAAATAGGCAATATTTAGCAAGAAAAGTCTTGATGAAGTCATAATTTATATTATATATTTTTTTGCGTCTTAGTTTAGTCAAAAAAACTAAAATATTAGGTTTTAATTTTTCAAAACAAGCTAAAAAAGTTATCTTCGTTATGCCTTCAAATAGAAAAAAAACTTATTTCTTTCTAGTTTAATCAAGCTTTTTTTATTGTTAGAGCTGCCACAAGAAAAGCATATTAACACCATTATTATCAAAATGTAACTATTTAGGTGTGGGCTTTTGATATAAAAAAGCAAGACTATTTTCTTTTAGTCAAAGCTGTTTTTGAGCTTAATAACACTACTATTGAGCGAAAAAAAGCTGCTACAGAAATAGAAATAAGGATTTTTTAGCCAAAATTGTCGCAACATAAAGTAGTTACATCAAAACAAACAAACGAACAAAACGATATGAATATACCAACAGCTACCACAAAAGGTGTAAAAATTAGCGTAGAAACCTTTTATCATCCTAGTCAATCTTGTCCGAAACACGAGCGATTTGTGTTTGCTTATCGCATCACAATAGTAAACTGCAATAAACATGCTGTGAAAGTGTTGAATCGCCATTGGCATATTGTCGATTCGACAGGTCAAAAACGAGAAGTTGCAGGCAAAGGCATTGTAGGCCAACAACCTGTGCTAGAGCCAGGCCAAATGCACCAATATTTTTCGGGTACTTATTTCAACTCTGAAATAGGCAAAATGTTTGGCAGCTATCAAATGCAAAGCCTCACAGACTCCATTGCGTTTGATGTATCGATTCCTACTTTCGTGATGATTGCACCTTGCAAATTGAATTAAATATAATATATTGCGTTTTCTTTAGAAATTATTTAAGTAGTCACACAAACTTCTTCTACAAATTGCGGAAGCCAACACGCTCAAATTCAAAGCGTTAGCACTAAAAATGGCCATTTATTAAATAGTGTTTGTCATTTAGCACTTGTTTTTGATGCTAAAAAAGCCATTTTTTTTAAACCCAATGACAATATTTAGATAATTTCTACCATAAAAAACATAAAACCTGCTATTTTTAAAGCTTAAAAGTTTAAGTTTTAATAAAATAGCAGGTTTCTTTTTTAGAAAAAGGTAATACATTAAACACATTTTTGTATCTTTGTTATTTAAAAAGAACTCATACAAATCAAATTTGCATTCTTAAAAATGGTTATATGAAATAATCTATTTCACAAAATTGTATAAAAAAAGAAAATGAGGTAGAAAACAAAAAAATGGAACAACTATTGATATTTTGTAATCATTTATGTTGCGACAATTTTGGCTAAAAAAGGCTTATTTCTATTTATACGACAAACTTTGCAAGCAGCATATTCATTTTTAAAACATTAGCACAAATTGGCTTATTATTAAATAGTGCTTGGCACTTAGTACAAAAAATCATTGTAGTTTATACAATTAAACTGCTATCTTTGCACGATGATACAGATAAAAATAATAAATAAATCATCTAATAGATTGCCTAACTATGCAACAATAGGCTCGGCAGGTATGGATATATATGCAAATTTGACAGCAGCAATCGTTTTAAAACCTCTGGAACGAACACTTATTCCAACAGGCTTGTACATTGCACTACCACAAGGCTATGAAGCTCAACTTCGCATGAGAAGTAGTTGGGCCTTAAAGCGTGGTTTGATATTGCCAAATGCTCCTGCAACGATAGATTCTGATTATAGAGGCGAAATTCAACTTATTGTCGCCAATATTTCGGACGCAGAACAAACAATTTTGCCAAATGACAGAATCGCTCAGATGGTAGTTGCTAAATATGAAAAAGTGGAATGGGTGGCTGCAAACACACTTTCGGATACAACAAGAGGCGAAGGCGGTTTTGGTAGTACCGATAAACAATTGATAAATAGCTAATTTGTGGTTCGACCATTAGCGGCTGTTTAAATTTTATTCTTTGACTTAAAAAACACCATTTTCGCTCAATTGTTCTTATGCTATCCAATAAAAAGTAACCTTTTCAGCACAAAAAACAATATTTATCAATAGTTTGGATATTAATACATTTTTTTTATCAAAGATTTAAACAGACTATTTTTTTTAGGCTAAGGCGGCCAATGCTTGCAAATTTAATGGCTTTTTGAACTGAAAAATAATATGTTTCCCTTACCAAAAGGAGGCTTTTTATTAAACTGACAATTGTTATAAAAAATGCTCGAATCATTGATTTATAATAACAGCAAAAAATATCAAACTCAAAAGACCTTATTCACAAAATTTAGATAATAAATAATAACGAAATAAAGTGGCAGGCACTTTTAAAGTGCTTACCAACTCGTTTTACAGTAACTTTTGCCAAAGTGATATATAGTATTTTGGGATTTGCTTACATTTTTTTTGTGAATAAGACCTAAACAAAGAATTTATTTTTTGAGCGTTATTTAAGCAGCTACTCATATTTTCTTAGAAAAACAAAAAAAAACTTCATGAACATAATTATTCCAATGGCAGGACGTGGTTCTCGTTTGAGACCTCATACTTTAACAGTACCTAAACCCTTAGTGCCTATTGCTGGCAAACCCATCGTACAGCGTTTGGTAGAAGATATCGTAGAAATGACCAATGCAACAGTTGAGAATATTGGTTTCATTGTTGGTGATTTTGGCAAAGAAGTAGAAAAACAATTGCTAAATATTGCTCATCGGGCGGGTGCTCAAGGACATATCTTTTATCAGAATGAACCATTAGGAACAGCTCACGCCATTTTGTGTGCCAAAGAAATTATGGCTGGAAATGTAATTGTGGCTTTTGCCGATACGCTTTTTAAAGCCAACATCCAAATAGATACAAACACAGATGGCACCATCTGGACACATCGAGTAGAAGACCCTAGCCGTTTTGGAGTTGTGAAGCTCAATAGTGCTGGCGTAATCACAGAATTTGTCGAAAAACCAAGCGTTTTTGTTTCTGATATGGCTATTATTGGCATTTATTATTTCAAAGATGGCCGCTATCTCAAAAACGAATTGCAATATTTGATTGACAATGAAATCAAAGACAAAGGCGAATATCAATTGACTTCGGCTTTGGAAAATATGAAACAAAAAGATTCTCAATTCAGCATTGCTTCTGTACAAGAATGGCTAGATTGTGGCAATAAAGATGCGTGTGTATATACGAATCAGCGTGTTTTAGAGTTTAGTAAAGAAAGAGACGCAAACTTGATAGCTCCTAATGCTGCCTTGCAAAATTCTGCTATAATTGAACCTTGTTATATTGGTGAAAATGCAGTAATTAGCAACTCTGTTGTTGGCCCACACGTTTCTATTGGAGCAGGCACAACAATTGAAGGGGCTGTTATCAAAAATTCTATTATTCAAGAGCAAACATATATAAAAAATAAGGTTGTTATAAACTCTATGATAGGAAATTTTGTTAAGTTAGAAGGCAAGGCCGACGAATTGAGTTTGGGCGATTATTCAACACAATCCTGATTATTTTAGCATGATAACATTACAGAAATTTTTTATTATCCTATTTTTTTATTTTTTTGCTTTTCTATTGGTAGCAAATCCTCAAGATATTTATGCACAAAAGGGTAAGAAAAAGAAGAAATCGAAGAAAACAACGCAGCTTTCTGAAAAAGAAGAATTGATTTTTGAAAAATATTTTTTTGATGGCATTGTCGAAAAAATGAAAAAAAGCGAAGATGAAGCTATTATCGCTTTCAATGAATGTTTGAAAATCAATCCTAAGAGTGATGCGGTATTCTATGAGTTGGCACAAATTTATTTTGAGCAAAACAACAAAGAGCAATCCTTAAACTATGCGGAGCAAGCAGCAGAGCTTGTTCCAGACAACAAATGGTATCAACTGTTGTATAGTGAGGCTTTGGCTATCAATCATCGTTTTGCTGATGCTGCGAAAGGCTACGAAAAACTCGTTGAGTTGTCGCCAAATGAATACGAATATTATTTCGATTTGGGATATATGTATATTCAGGCAGGGGAGTTTGAAAATGCCATCAAAACCTATGATAAGCTAGAAGATAAAGTAGGAATAGTAGAGGATATTGTTTTGCAAAAACAAAAACTGTATGTTAGAATTAATAAGCTAGATAAAGCCGCTGCCGAGCTTGAAAAGTTGATAGAAAATGACCCTAAAAATCCGATGCACTACTTGTCTTTAGGAGAGTTGTATGAGGCAAACAATATGTCGGAAAAAGCGTTTGAAGTATATCGCAAGCTAGTGGAAATCGACCCTGAAAACCCTTATGGACATATCGTGATGGCAGAATATTATGAGGAAAAAGGCGACAAAGCAAAAGCTTATGAAGAACTAAAAGCTGCTTTTGCTCAACCAGCTTTGCCGCTACAAGTAAAAGCCGAAAAAATTGTAGATTATATGAAAAATGGCAAATCTAAAGAACAAACATTTGAACTCTTGGATTTGGCTCAAAAAGCACACCCAAAAGAAGCTTTAATTCATATTATTCGTGGCGATTTGCTCTACAACTATGGCGACAAACAAGGAGCTTTAGAACAAATGTTGCAATCTGTTACGATAGAAAGCAACAATTTTGAAGTTTGGCATCAAATTATGCTCATCAATTTTGAATTACGCAACTTTGAGGAACTTGCTAAACAGAGCAAAAATGTGACTGAATTATTTCCAAACAATGCAACAGCTTATTATTTCAACGGCTTGGCTTATGCACAACTCAGACAGCACGAAAAGGCTATCAAACCACTAAAACGTGGTGCGATGATAAATACGAACAGCTCTAATACAGACCTTACTGCTCAAATGTATTCTTTGCTGGGCGAATGTTATAATAGTCTGAAAAAATACCAAGAGTCTGACAAAAGCTACGAAAAAGCACTCAAACTGAATGGCAATGACCCAACAATATTTAATAACTATGGTTATTTTTTGTCGTTGCGTGGCGAAAACTTGGAAAAAGCAGCAAGCATGGCCAAAAAAGCCAACCAAATAGCTCCAGGCAATGCCTCTTATCAAGATACTTATGGTTGGGTGTTGTATCAGCAAGCCAACTATAAAGATGCTAAAGTTTGGCTAGAAAAATCGGTAGCCAGCAATGGAGATAGCGGTGTTGTTTTAGAGCATTATGGCGATGTATTGTTTAAGCTCGGCAAAGTAAATGAAGCTGTTGAGCAATGGGAAAAAGCGAAAAAAGCTGGCGGTGCATCTGAAAATTTAGACAAAAAAATACAAAATCGGCAAGTGTACGAATAGTTATTAAGTAGTCGTTCAGAAGTTTTTGGGCATTTCAGAACAAGATAGCACCTTGATTTTCAATGTGTTAGCCACTAAACGAATGCTTTATTAAATAGAACTTGGTACTTAAAAACTCAACAATATTTTTTTTCAATAGTCTATCACTCATTTTATACAACAAAAAATGAATGATAGGCTTTTTTTTGTGAATCAAACAAAACAAATATGCAAACATTTTTCGCTCCTGGTCGCATCAATCTCATCGGCGAACACATTGATTATAATGGCGGCTTAGTATTGCCTATTGCTATTAATTTGGGAATTACGGCAAAGGTTAGTTTTCGCAACGACACTATCATCAATATCAAATCTGCTCAGATAAAAGAGATATTAAACATTGATTTGGAAACAGAAACTTACGAAAAACGACGGATTTTGTGGCAAAACTACCCTTTGGGCATCATCGAATATTTCAAAAAAAATGATTTGCCTATTTCGGCAGCCGACATTTCGCTATCTAGCAACTTGCCTATTGGTGGAGGTTTATCGTCGTCAGCAGCTCTCGAAGTGCTCATAAGTTTTGTGATGCTATCGGCTGCAAAACACGATTTATTGAACGATAAAACAAAGGTAGCACAATTTTGTCAGCAAGTAGAAAACGAATTTGTAGGCGTAAAATGTGGCATTATGGATCAATTTGCGGTAGCCAAAGGCAAGGAAAATCAAGCTATGTTGCTCAATTGCGATACTCTGGAAAATGAGTATATTCCCTTTGATTTGCAAAATGAATATGCTTTAATTTTGATGAATACCAATAAAAAACGAGAACTTGCCGACTCGAAATACAATGAGCGAAAGGCAGAATGTGATGCAGCTTTGCTAGAAATTCAGCAACAAAAAAACATCAATTATTTGTGTGAAGCCGATATTTCAGATATAGAAAAATTGAAAAATAGCGTTTTGCAAAAGCGAGCCAAACACGTTATTAGCGAAAATGAACGTGTCAAAAAAGCTGTTGTAGCATTGAAAAACAAAAAGCTAAAGGAGTTTGGGAAGCTAATGAATGAATCGCACGAATCGCTGAAAAAAGACTATGAAGTGACAGGTTTTGAATTAGATACTTTAGTAAGTATTTGCCAGAAAAACGAAGCTTGTATAGGTGCTAGAATGACAGGAGCAGGCTTTGGCGGCTGTGCAATTGCTTTGGTAGAAAAAGAAAATGCCGCAGCTTTTGCCCAAAAAGCAAAGCAGGAATATGACGAAAAAACAGGACTTTCGCTAGATATATATGAAACTATGGCTTGCGAAGGTGTGCGGAAAATCTAAACCGTTTCAGTTTTTTTGTGAAAAAATTACATTTTGCTTATCAAGACATTGTTTTGCTCCAGCAACCATGATTTTTCGGCAATATTTTTGTCGGAAAGTAGAAATTCTGTAAGCTTTTCGGCTTGCAGACGTATTTTTTCTTGCTTTTTCTCATTTGTTTTCCAAAAAAGCAAATCGGTTCTGATATTTTCTAGCGTTTTTAGTGCTTTGCAAAAATTGTGATGTGCGGTGCGAGTATCGCTAGTGAGTTTTTTGTTTTGTCGCAAATAGCTTTTGAAAGTATCGAGTTTGCTTATAAAAAAACGATATTTACACACATAAAACACCTTTAACAGTAGCGTTTCTTTATTGAGATGATACACAAAATTAAATTCATTGACTTGCAAAAGTAGCGATTGAGCAGCTTCATATTTTTTTTCGTAAAAAGCAATAATGCCTTTGCAAAAATGAATCATATCTTTCCGAATATCAGGATTGAGCCGCTTGCCATAAGTAGCGACAAACTGTTTTGCCCACGCTATTTTTTGAAATTTAAGAGCGATAGTCAGAATATTTTTGAAATGATTGTGTGCTAAATAGTGATTCGTAATCAAAAAATCATTTTCCAACATTTGCTCATACAAAGTCAAAATATGTTCGCTAAAACTGCTATCTCCTTGCCTATATTTCGCAATACAATAATTGATAGCAATGGTATAAATGCCACTCAATTCTATTTTGTCGAGCCTTCTACTATTTTGTTTTAAAACTACTAACAACTCCTCAAAATATTGTTGCTCTTGCGTTTCTAAAAGCAATACAATGGTTTTGTAGCAAGCTATCAAAGGCTGTTTTTCGGCCAATTTTTCTTGCTCTGCCATATCTAATACTGCCGATAAAAGCTTCAAACCTCCCTTTTTTTTAGTTTTTTGAGCCTTATTAAACAATGCACAAGCATATTCAAGCAATTGAGCTACGCAATATTCCTCGAAACGAGTAGCTACTTTTTGCAAATCAGTTTCGAGTTTCAGTTTTGGGTCTAAAATGGCATATTCGTGCCAATTTTGGGCTAATAAATAAGCATGGCGAAAATCGTAAATGTTAGTTTTTATAGCTTCCTGTTTTTTGTTGTATTTTTGCCAAACTTTGAGCCAAACAGCATCAATATGTCTATCGTTTAAACTTTCCAACAACAATGTAATGTCTTCTTTCGAATTTTCTTCTCTCTTCAAAATCACTAAAAAATCGAATATCAACTGTTCTAACTTTTTCATTAAAGCGGCCGTTTTTCGCTCTGCTTTTGCTATTTCTTTTTGTGGAAATAAATATTTGCCGACTGTTTTTTTATCGAAAAAAGAAAATTCAAGCCCTTGTTTAGATTGCTTTTTTTTATGCAAAAAATCATATAAACGACACACATTTTCATCTTTATTGAAAAAAGGAGAATGCACATAATCAGCCAAACGAGGCATTTCATTGTGTGTTAGATTTTCTAGTAAGAAAAAAAGCGTTTTAGAAGTCATAAATAGTTTTGTTCTTTGTGCAAATTCTCAATTTCTTCACTTTTCATAAAGTATTGATTTTCAAGGATTTATGAAAATAAAAAATAACATTTCTTTTATTTTAGCTTGTAAAAATACAAAAGTTTCACACTTTTTTATGCGAAAAAAAACATTCATTTTTGCAAGACAATACTTGAGAATTAAAAAAACAAAATAACACTTTCCTATGAAAATAAAAAATTTACTTTTAGCACTTTTGTACTGCTTTTTTAGCTTAAATGCTTTGCAGGCACAAGACGATTTTGAAGGCTGTAACACGCCAGAACCTACACAAGCACAATTGGACTACCATAATTTGTTTGAAGGCTTGATGTTTAGCTTCGACCTCAATGCACAACCCAATGTGATTTATACCATTCCGATAACAGCACATGTTGCACGCCTAGACAATGGTACAGGTGGTTTGACAACACAACAATTAGATGATGCAATAGCTATTGTTAATGATTATTATTTGAATGCGAAATTGCAATTTTCGATTTGTGGCATCAATTATATGGATGATAATAGCTATTATGACTATAGCATTGGAGATGAACCGCAAATGACAGCAACACACAATGTCGCAAATACAATTAATATTTATTTTGTCAATAGTATTCAAGGCGGTTTGTATTGTGGCTATACACGCATTCCACCGAGCAGTGATGTCGTGCTGATGGCAAACAATTGTGTGACGAGTGGAAATACACTTTCGCATGAGCTTGGACACTATTTTAGCTTGTATCACACGCATGGAAAATCAAATTTTGGAACAACTGATGAGCTAGTAGATGGCTCAAACTGTAATACGGCTGGCGATGATATTTGCGACACGCCTGCCGACCCAAATTTGTATGGCAAAGTGAATGGCAGTTGTGCATATACTGCTACTGATACTGATGCTAATGGTATGCTTTATACGCCAAATGTAAACAATATTATGTCTTATGCACCAAAATTTTGCAGAGATGAATTTACGCAAGGGCAGTATGAACGAGTGTTGTTTGGTTACCTCAATCATCGCTACTATCTCACGCCAGATGCAGGTTTTGCAACAAACACAAATAATTTGGATGCTACTTTTACGAACACTTCTATGGGCGATGGCGTATTGTCTTATACTTGGGACTTTGGTGATGGCAATACTTCTACTATGCAAGATCCAACACATACTTATGCAGCAGAAGGAATTTATACTATTTGTTTGGAAGTGACTGATGGTTGTGGTATTGATATGTATTGTGAAGATGTGAATATTAGCATTGCTGTGAGTTGCCTAGCTGCCGATTCGCTTGAACTCGTGAATCTGTATAATGTTTTGGGTGGCGATAATTGGGTAGATAATTCTGGTTGGCTGGTTGCTCCTGTGAGTGAGTGGTATGGTATTATGCTTACCGATGATGGGTGTAATGTAAAAACAATTGATTTGAGAGAAAATAATGTAATAGGTCAGTTATTTGATTTTAGTTTACCTGAACTGACCAGTTTAATATTTCGCTTTAATCAGTTATATGGAAGCATTCCAAATTTTAGTAATATTCCTAAACTAACTTATTTACATTTGAATGCTAATGAATTAACTGGAAATATTCCAGATTTTAGTAATATTCCAAATTTAGTACTAACACTCCTTAGCAATAATCAGTTTACAGGTAATATTCCTAATTTTAGTAATTTACCGAACATGAAAACATTATATATTAGCTCTACTCAAATAAATGGTAATATTCCTAATTTTGATAACTTTCCAAATATAGAACAATTATTTTTAATAGGTAATCAATTGACAGGCAACCTACCAAATCTAAATCAGTTAGGTAACTTAAAAACATTACGTATTTCAAATAATCAATTAAGTGGTACAATCCCTAATTATGATAATCTCAATGACTTAGCAGAAATAAGATTAGAACAGAATCAATTCACTTTTGCAGGTTTTGAAAACAATATTGTAAACTCTAATATTTCAACTTTTTATTATTCCCCACAAGTAAACATTCCTATCTACCAAAATGGCAACACCCTTTATGTTTCAGCAGGAGGCACACTAAGTAACAATACTTATACATGGTATAAAGATAGCATAGAAATAGCAACTATTGTAGCAGATAGCACTTTTATAGCTACCGAAACAGGTACTTATTATTGCACAGTTTCGAATAGCATTATCACAAATCCAGATGAAATTTCTCAAAATTTAGTATTGCAGAGTGAAGATATTGTATTTACATCTAATGTTAGTTGTTTAGCTGCCGATTCGCTTGAATTGGTAAATTTTTATAATGCTTTGGGCGGCGATAATTGGACTAATAATGATGGCTGGCTGACTGCTCCTGTGAGTGATTGGTATGGTATTACACTTACTGATGATGGTTGTAGCGTGAAAGAGATGGATTTAACATCTAATAATTTGGTAGGAACTTTAATGGATTGGAATTTTGCTGATTTGACTTATTTAAACCTTACTTGGAATCAAATAAGTGGTAATATTCCAGATTTCAATAATTTATCAAACCTAATAGAAATTCATTTATTCAAAAATCAATTAGATGGAAATATTCCAGATTTTAGTAATCTGCCCAACCTAAGATATTTATATCTTCATTACAATCAATTGAGTGGCAATGTCCCAGATTTTAGCAATCTAACAAGTTTAAGACATTTACATGTTCATTATAATCAATTGAGTGGAATTATTCCCAGCTATTCTCGCTTTGAAATAAGTGATATATTACAAATTAATATTGATATATT
>JBMZCV010000029.1:0-36250 GCA_049613665.1 Chitinophagales bacterium
AGCACTCCAGTTTTTGGTACTGTCAGTTCAGGTTCGAGTCCTGGTGGGTCTGCAAATTTAAAAGAACTTTTTGATGATTTTCAATAATTATTAGAGAGTTCTTTTTATTTCAAAAAATGCTTTTTTAGCATTTTCCTTCACAATATAATTGTAAAAACAGAAAGACCCATAGTGTAATGGTAGCACTCCAGTTTTTGGTACTGTCAGTTCAGGTTCGAGTCCTGGTGGGTCTGCAAGCATAAAACGCTTTAATAATCTTTTGATTGTTAAAGCGTTTTTTTTTACTTTATATCTAAAATACACCTCTTTTCTTGCTTTCTACATAAAATAGCTCATCGCTAATCATTTTTTTACAGAAAAAACCTTACTTTTAGCTTTCATAAAAAATTGCACCTGTGATTAAGTCATTTGCAGTTTTATTTTCCTTTTTTCTTTCACTAAAAAAAATAAAAAGCTATGAAAAAATACCTAATTTTTAGTTTTTTGCTATTCTTGTTCTTATCGTGGAGCGATTCGGCTAAAGCTCAAAAAAATGTCGTCAAATTAGACCTTGTTAGCTTGCCATTTTCCAATGTTTGCCTACATTACGAACGTGTAACCAATACGAGACAATCGCTTGTTTTGCGAGGAAATTATCAATTTTCTCACTCCTTGCCTTCTTTTACAACAGCTACTTTTGAACAAGAAGGTAGCGATATAGGCATCAAAATTAGCGATAGCGATATTTCTGGCTGGGGTTTCGGTGCAGAATATCGTTTTTATACAGGCAAGGAAAGAGAAGCACCAAATGCCTTTTACTTAGCTCCTTTTTTAGATTACAAAAAAACGACTTTATCTTTGACAGGTCAATACAACAACAGCGATACGAATGTGTATGGTGCTAACGCTACAATTGAAGGTACTTGGAAAAGAACACTTTTTGGCTTGCAACTTGGCCGTCAATGGATTATTAAAGAGCGTTTTTCTATTGATTGGAGCTTCTTAGGTTTTGGGTTTCGAGCAAATAGCATTGGTTTGAGTTTCAAATCTGACGATGCTGATGAAAATTATGAGGAATGGAAAGCTGATATTGAAGAGTCTTTAGAAGATTTACCGCTTCTGCAAGATGTTTTTGATTTGGCAGCAGATAATATTGAAAACTTAGTAACTGCTGACGCAAAATTTCCAGATGTATTTGTAAAAACAGGTATTACTATTGGTTTTGCTTTCTAAAAAACTGATTTAATTTATTACAAAAAAGAAAAAGCCTTATTGAAATTTCGTATTTCAATAAGGCTTTTTTTAATTAAAAAGAAAGTTGTTGTGATTAGTAACCCAACATAATTGGCATAATCAACATCAATAGCTCTTCATGTTCTTCTTTTAAACCTGGTACGACCAAACCTGCACGATTGGGTTCAGACATTTCAAAAACAATTTCTTCTGTTTTCAAAACATTCAAAATTTCTAGCAAAAATTTTGCATTAAAAGCAATTTCAATATTTTCGCCATTTGTTTGACAGTCTAGTTTTTCGGTTGCTTCGTTAGAAAAGTCCAAATCTTTAGACAACAATTCCATTTCGGTAGCACCGATAGTAAAGTTTACTTGATATGTCGTTTTGTTAGAGAAAATAGCCAAACGCTTCAAAGCACTTTGAAAATCGCCTCTATTTACACGCACTTCAATCGTGTTGTCGGTAGGAATAACAGCTTCAAAATCAGGGAAACGTGCTTCAATTAAGCGACCAACCAATTTCACGCCAGCTACTTCAAAAAATACATTTGACTCATCATAGCTTACATCAACAGGAATATCGCCATTGTTTGGCAATGAATTTTTCAACAAGCTCAAAGCTTTTTTAGGCAAAATAAAACTAGCTGTTTTGCCACCTGTAATATCTGTACGCTTGTACTTTACGAGTTTATGTGCGTCAGTAGAAACGAATGTTACGCCTGTCTCATCTAGGCGAAAATAAACACCCATCATAGCAGGGCGGAACTCGTCTGTGCCTACTGCAAAAAGTGTTTTTTCGATAGCTGTTGTCAAAATGCTAGAACTGATTTCTAGCTCTTCAGGAGCTTCTAGTTCAGGAATTTCAGGGAAGTCGCCACCAGGTTCGCCTACAAGCTTATATTTACCTGTTTGCGACATGATAGAAATGGCACAAGTGTCCAAATCAATATGAAAGCTAATAGGTTGTTCGGGCAATGATTTTAGCATATCCATCAAAATTTTGGCTGGCATAGCAATATCACCATCACTATCTGCCATCACATCTACTTCTGACGACATGAAAGTTTCGAGGTCGGTAGCTACAAGCGTCAAAACGCCATCTTCTACTTGAAACAAGAAATTTTCTAAAATAGGCAATGAACTGCTGCTGCTACCCAAAGCACCACTAATACGTTGTAGCTCCTTGAGTAAACTGCTGGTAGAAATAGTAAAAATCATAAGATATTATATTATTTAAATTATTGTTTGCAAAAAAATGAGTAAGTGTCAAATTTTATTTAATAATAGGACGCTTCGATGCTCACACCTTGAATTTTCAGCATGTTAGCTTATCCAATTTGTGAAATAGATTTGTCTGACTACTTACTGAATTGCTTATTTTAATAGTTTATAAAGTATAAGCTTTTCAAAAAAGTATGCAAAGTTATGATTTTAAGCTTGCTTTTTTATAAACTTAGCTATTTTTTTACGTTATTTTTTTTGATTTTAAACATGAAAATAGAGTAAATAAGACTAAGTAAGTGCTTTTTTTTTATATATAAAGGTTTATAAATCAAAACATTAGCAAGAAAAAACTTTACTTCAAAGGCAATATTTATTTTTTAGATGCAATACGCTAATATTTTCGGTCATCTTGTGTTCTATCCAAAAAGCCACGTTCAAACAACTCACGCCTAAGCAGAGCAGCATCAGCAAAAGTGTGTTTTTCGTTTAGCATTTGATTGACTTCACACTCTGTATATTTGTGGCTTTCTTCAAATAAATTGGTGAGAAATACGGTAATTGCAGATTATTTTACTTTCTGTTTTTTTTGATAGCCATTTTGCAAGCTGTCTATTCTCATTATAATGTCGTTTTATACATACTTGGTTTTTCATAAACTTGAAAAAGTTAATACATAAAAAAACAAGCGACAAACCACTCAACCATGATGATTTGCCGCTTTATTTTTCCACTATTTTTTTATTTCAGAAGTTACTACTAAATAGCAACTATTTTTTCTTAGTTTTTGTAGGCTTCGCAGGTTTTGCAGCTTTTTTTTCTTCAACTACTACCTCTTCGTCTGTTTTAAAGATTTTCGCTTTAATTTGCGATTCCAAACTAGCTGCTAATTCAAGATTATCACTCAAAAATCGCTTCACATTTTCACGCCCTTGCCCAATTTTTTGGCCATTATAGCTATACCAAGAACCGCTTTTATTCACGATGTCCATTTCTACGGCATAATCCAAGATTTCGCCTATTTTTGAAACGCCTTCGCCATACACAATATCAAATTCTGTTTGTTTGAAAGGTGGTGCCATTTTATTTTTCACGACTTTCACACGAGTACGGTTTCCGACTACATCTGTGCCATTTTTGATGGCTGCAATTCGACGAATATCTAAACGAACAGAGCAGTAAAATTTCAGTGCATTTCCGCCTGTTGTCGTTTCAGGGTTGCCAAACATGATACCAATTTTTTGACGCAACTGATTGATAAAAATACAAGTACAGCCTGTTTTATTGATTGTTCCTGCTAGTTTTCTCATCGCTTGCGACATCAAACGAGCTTGCAAACCCATCTTAGAATCACCCATATCACCTTCCAACTCGCTACGAGGTACAAGTGCTGCCACAGAGTCAATCACGATAAGGTCTAAAGCACCAGAACGAATAAGATGATCCATAATTTCGAGTGCTTGCTCGCCATAATCTGGCTGCGAAATGAGCAAATTATCGACATCTACTCCCAAACTTTTAGCATATTGTTTGTCGAAAGCGTGTTCTGCATCAATGAAAGCTGCCAAGCCACCTTTTTTGTGTACTTCGGCAATGGCATGAATAGCTAAAGTTGTTTTTCCAGAAGACTCTGGGCCATAAATTTCGACAATACGACCACGAGGGTAGCCACCAATGCCTAAAGCAATATCAAGTCCTAATGAGCCAGAAGAAATGACATCGCCATCAAACATTCTTGTGGTATCGCCCAAAGTCATTACTGTTCCTTTTCCGTACAGTTTGTCGAGTTTGGCAATTGTTGTTTGTAAAACCTTTAGTTTGTTAGAATCTACAGACATATTTTTTTATATTTTTAAGTAGGTTAGTAATCCGCAATTTTGTTGGTTTTTTATCTTTTTATGAAAGTTAAAACCAAATATTTCTTGCTTTATTTTCAAGCTATTTCAAATGCTTTACACAAATATGAAAACAGCTTTTTTTTTGTAAAGGTTCTATAAAAATCAGTCTTTTCATACAATTTTTACAAAATAAACTATAAAGCCTTGATAATGAGATAGTTGCTATTCTTTTTAGATTTAAAAATAAATTTGATAGCTTATTGTCTTTCTGCGAATGTAAAATTAATAATTTTTTTAGCAAAAAGCAAATTTAATGCGGTTTTATTTTACTTTTTTTAGCAATAAACTTGCTTTTTCTAGCTGTAAGACTCGTAAATGATGTGTTGTCGTTTTTTGTAATTCATGGCTTCTAGTCGGCTCACAGTTTCATTTATCATATCATCCCAGCCGCAAATATAAAAATAAGCATCTCGTTGGTCGGCATATAGTTTTTCGTAAATCTGATGCACATAGCCTTTCGTTCCGTTCCATTGAGCCGATTGTTCTCGTGAGAGTGCAACGTGGTAATGAAAATCTGGCCATTCCTTTTCTAGCTCTCGCATTTCGTCCATAAACAACATCGATTCGAGGGTGCGAGTGCCGAAAACTAAATCTATGCGTTGGTGTTTTTGTTGTTCATTTCTGATTTGGTGGAGCATAGCACGAAAAGGTGCAATACCTGTGCCTGTGCAAATAAAGCAAATATCTTTGTTTAACACTTTAGGCAAAATAAAGACACCCAAAGGGCCTCTTAGCTTAATCTGACTACCAATTTTTATGTCTTCAAACAAATATTTTGTGCCTGCTCCGCCATCTAACCTTACGATAGCAAACTCTAAAACATTTGTTTGGTTAGAGGCAGAAGCAATAGAATAACTTCGCCAACGACGGTTTCGTTTTTCGTGAATAGGCAAGTCGAAAGTCATAAATTGGCCTGCCCGAAAGTCTATTTTTTCGAGTGCTGGAATTTGTAGCCAAAATTGTTTTGTAGTTTTGGTGAGATTTTCTATTTTTAGTACGGTGGCTTCATACCATTTTCCTAGTGCCATGTTTGTTTACTTTGTTTTTTTGTGTAGAATGAGTGAAAAAGGATATGTTTTTTGGCAAATTGAAACTAAGATTTATTCTTCCATTTTCTTTTGAATAGCCAAAACTGTTTCTTGCGATATATCTATCATTGATGCAATTTGTGCAACAGATAAACTTGTGTAAGTAAGTATTACTTCAATGGCTTTTCGATTTATCTGTTCCAATCTTTTTGTTTCCTCTTCCAATCTTCTTGTTTTTTCTGCTATTATCTTTTGAATATGTTGTTCCAAAGATTCACCATAAACTAATAAATGGATATGTTCCGAAAGAAACCTGTCTTTTAATATATGCATATTTTCTGATTTCTATAAACCTATTCTTTCATTTTCTTTTGAATAGCCAAAACTGTTTCTTGCGATACATCTATCATTGATGCAATTTCTGCAATAGATAAACCTGTTTGAGTAAGCATTATTTCAATGGCTTTCCTATTTGCTTCTTCCACTTTTTTATCTATCTTTTGGCGATACTGTTCCAAAGATTCACCATAAACTAATAAATGGATATGTTCCGAAAGAAATCTGTCTTTTAATTTATACATATTTTCTGATTTTTTAAATGTGCTATCCACATCATGAATAAATTGTTTTTCTAAATCGTTGGGCAACCTTAAAATAAAAAAAATAAATTTTAACAAATTAGATATTTGTGAATAACTATATTTTTTCTTTTCAGCCAAAGCTACAAGTTGTTTTTTGAAAGTAAACTTTTTGTGTTTATCGCCTTTAAACTGATACGAATATTTTGTTGCTAAAACAGCTAAAGCAAATGGATTGTCTGATTGTAACAAATCTGCTTCTTTCGCTTTTCGCACTTGATAGGCATTAAATTTATAGGTGTTTTTTGTGCCTAAAAAATCGTATTCAAACTTATCGTAATTTCGTGGTACACTTTCGCCTGTGTAAATGGCCAATGCCGTCACTTCTTGTTCATATTTATCGAAAATACGATAAAAGTAGATGAACATTCGCCTAGCAAAGTCAGTTTCATGCGAAGATTGCACTTCTATATGTATCAATATCCATTTTTCTGTGCCATCTTTCAAAAACACTTTCACAAGTTTGTCGTTGATGACTTTGCCTTTTTTGAATTTGTCAGCTATCAGTTTATGAAACTCTTGTTCCAAAAATTCAACAGGTTGCTCAAAATCTATGATTTCATAAGCCTCTGGAAGGAAAAAAGCGATGAAATCTTCAAATTGAGTTTCAATAATTTCTTTCCAATGCGTGTCGTAATCTATTTTTTTATTTTCGTATGAACTCACAGTTTTTTAGTTTTATGCTTTTTGAGTATGCTACAAATATACATTTTTTTTATCAAACCAACAAAAACAAATAATACGCATTTTCATAGAAAAGTTAATACTTTTACAAAAATGCGTATCTTGTTAAAAAAATTACTTTTGCTTTTTCAAAACCAAAAATTAATCTTCTACCGACCAACGTGTATAAATTTTGGCTTGCAATTGATTGAGCAAATTGAACAAACCAGCAATGGTACGTTGCACATACAAAGCGTGCTTTGAACCTCTTGGGCGGCTAGATTTTCGCACCTCTGGCATTTTCGCCAACTCTTCGCCAAAAGCATATATATTTTCGAAAAACTTATTGTCGCTAAAATCGAAACTATCGCTATCTAAAGGTTTTGCCATCAGTTTTACACCACGCACAAAAAGCGGCAAGAAAAAATCTTTATCGGCTTGCGTATCATCTTCGTGCAACATCTCTAGCGTAATAAAATGTTTGTAACGTTCCTCCTCATTCTCAATCACTGCTGCATCTGCCAAAGCAAAATAACTTTCATAAAAATGTGTTGGAATTTTTTTTGTACAGCCAAAATCAATTACGCCAACTGTTCCATCTTCTTGTATCAGAAAATTTCCAGGATGTGGGTCTGAATGCAAAAATTTTAGCTCGTGGGCTTGATACATATAAAAGTCCCAAAGTGCCTGTCCAACTTTATTTCGTAACTCTTGCGAAGGTTTTGTTTGAACCCACTCGCCTAGCGTCAGTCCATCGAGCCAGCTCATCGTCAAAATGCGATTTGATGACATTTCTGGATAATATTCCGCAAAAGCCAAATTGGGCAAATGTTTGCACTTGCTACTAAAACTTTGCGACTGTTGGAGTTCCAAATCATAATTGGTTTCTTCTAACAACTTACCTTCTACTTCTTCAAAATATTGGTCTAAATCGGCTTCTGAAAGCCCTAAAAGACGCAAGGCAAAAGGCTTAACCATACGCAAATCAGACTTTACACTTTCCGCAACGCCTGGATATTGAATTTTTACGGCTAGTTTTTGGCCATTTTTACTCGCTTCATGCACTTGCCCAATAGATGCTGCATGACTAGCTTGCATATCGAAAGTATCAAAAATTTGCTGTGGCGACTTACCGATATATTGCTTAAAAGTTTTGACAACCAACGGCCCCGATAAAGGCGGTGCTTTGTGTTGAGCCATCGCAAAAGCATCGGTATAAGCACTCGGTAGCAAGTTTTTTTCCATACTCAACACCTGTGCAACTTTCAAGGCACTGCCCTTTAGTTCACTCAAAGTTTTATAAATATCGTCTGCATTTTCCTTGTCTAAATCTTCTTTTTTAACCTTTGCTCCAACTGCTTTTTTGGCATAATGTTTCATATAGTTGCCACCTACTTTCACGCCTGTACGCACAAAACGGCTGGCTCTTTTTACCTTTGAAGTCGGAATTTTATGTTGCTCTTTCATTAAGATGAAATTATTTTGAAAAATATTTTTTTCGTATTGTAATGCACTTAAACAACAATTTAAACGTATAATAAGTTTCCTAAATGATATACTTATTTCGTCCAAAAAATGTGCTGTCTTTCCAAAAAAATGCTACACTTTGCTATTCAAATTTGTTCAATGAAAAAAACTTGTTTTGATATTTTTTAGCTATTTTTGCAAAAAAGACACGAAAGTAAGTCAATCAGCGTTTGATTACATGACATTAAGTAGTCGTTCAGGAGTTTTTGGGCATTTCAGAACAAGATAACACCTTGATTGTCAATGCGTTAGCAACTAAACGAAGGCTTTATTAATCTAGTACTTGGTACTTAAAAGGAAGCTATTTTTAGCTTTTCGTGCAATAAACACATTTTTAAATTTTAATTGATATGATAAGATTAACACAACTTTTTTTTGTAGCAGTATTATGTTCTTTTCTATTTGCTTGCGAAGACGACACGCCTACACCAGATGACAATACAAATGACACAACCACAATAACAAGTCACGAGCTTGTTGGTGCTTGGGATTTAGCAAGCATCGAATATGAAGGTACAATAACTAGCGAAGCTCCAGGTTTTCCTGCTTCTGTCACTAGCTTTACAGGTACAGGTACAGACATGAGCTTAATGCTTGATTTTAGCGAAGACCCAAATGACTATACTTCTTCTGGCAATTATAGTGTTGAAGTAGCAGTAGAATCTTTTGGGCAAATCATTACAGAAACTTGGGTAAATGAAAGTTTTATAGGAGATGGCACTTGGGCAGAAGCCGACAATATTTTGACTGTCACAAATAGTGGCGGGGAGCAAACTGCTACTATCGAAGAATTGACAGATACACAGCTTATTGTAGCTTTTGGATATTCAGATGTGACCGTACTCGCTGGCGTAACGACAACACAAGATGTGCAAGGTACTTATACTTTCACGAAGCAATAATATTATTCTTTTAGGCTTTTTTACAAGCTGTAAAAAACGAAAAGCGATAACTTTTTTCATTTGAGTGAAAAGTTATCGCTTTTTTTATGGAAATCGTTTTATTTGATTTTTATCTGTATTTTCTTTGAAAGGAAATCATTTTGCTTTTTCATGCACAATATAAATCGTTCCTCTGCCTTTTCCTACCTTTTTTATCATAGTTTCATCTATCAGATATTTTAAATCTTTTCGTAAACTGTATTTTGAAAAAGTCGATAAAGCCGCAACAATATCGCTTATTTTAACTGGCTCATTTTGCTTAATGAAACTCATTACCTCTTGCTGTCTCAAATTCAAGTAGCTTTTTTTATCTTTTATTTCTGCATATCGCTCTTCTAACTTTTTGATAGATAAAGCTAAAGTATCTAAGAAAAAGGCTAACCATTCATCAATTTTTTCCTTATTAGTACCTCTATTTTTTTGGCCATTCATCAAAGCTTTATAATATGCTTTTTTTCGCTTTTCAATTTCCATTTCCATAGAAGCATATAACATAAAATCATAACCATTTTTGAGCAATAAAAGTGTTGTTATAAGGCGTGACAATCGCCCATTTCCATCTTGATAGGGATGAATCGACAAAAATTCATATACAAAAACGCCAATAATAATGAGCGGATGTAATTCTTCATTACGCACATTTTTATTTGTCCATTCAAACAACATTCGCATTTCTTCTCTTACCAAAAATGGTGCTGTCGTATTGAAAATAACTTTTTGCTGCCCATCTGGATAATTTGCGACAACTTTATTAGACAATTGTTTGTAGCTTCCTCTATGATTTTCATCTTTGGTACTAGCTTGTAATAACAATTTATGAAGTTGATGAATATGATTTTCCCTTATTTCTATATCTTCATAAGCCTCACCAATGAGCTGCAAAACTTCGTAATAACCGAAAACTTCTTGTTCATCTCTAGTCTTGAAATTCGTTATTTTGATAGATTTCAAAAACTCTTTTACTTCATCGTCAGAAAGCGTCGAACCTTCTATTCTTGTCGAAGAACCTATACTTTCTATGGTTGCAATTTGCTTCAATTCTTTCAAATACTTAGATTCCTTCTCTGCCAAACCTATCCATTTTCCTTTGAATGAATCAATAAATGCTATTTGCTTGATTAACATTTGATTCGTCTTAAAATCAAAATTTAGTTTTGCTTCCATTAATTAATGTGTTTATTTGGTTTTTATTCGTATTTTCTTTGAAAATAACGATTTTACTTCAATTTATTACCATTTTAATTCTTTTTTTTAAAAACAAAAAAGTCTAAAATATCGTTCCCTTTGAAATGAAAAAACAAAATCCCTTCATTTCCTAAAACATTTCCCAAAAAAATTGTTTCTTTAACATACAAAAAAGCAAAACAGCACTCAAAAAAATATGAACGATACCATTATAGTTTGGCTACGAAACGATTTGCGAATCAGCGATAATGAAGCTCTATTTCAAGCCACAAAAGACGCAAAAACAATTATTCCTATCTACTGTTTAGACACTCGGCAGTTCCGAAAAACCAAATATGGCTTTCGCAAAACAGGCAGTTTCAGAGCTAAATTCCTGCTCGAAAGCTTGCAAGATTTGCGTTTTTCGATGCAAGATTTAGGCGGAAATCTTATTGTTAGAGTTGGAAAGCCAGAGGAAATTGTATTTGCACTCGCCAAATATCACAAAGCCAAAGCCGTTTATTGTCAGCAGGAAGCGACAGAAGAAGAAACTAATGTAGAAGACATTTTGGAGCGAAATTTGGAATCGTTAGATATTCCGCTAGAACTTTTTTGGGGCCAAACTTTGTATCACTATGACGATTTGCCTTACGAAATTGAAGAATTGCCAGATGTTTTCACTACTTTCCGCAAGCAAGTAGAAAGAAAATTGGAAGTAAGACCAACATTTCCAAAACCGCAAAAAATAGCTATTCCCAAAAATATTGATGCTGGCCAAATGCCAACTTTAGCCGATTTGGGATTTGAAGAAACAAAAAACGACAAAAGAAGTGTTTTGGCTTTTCGTGGTGGCGAAACGGCTGCTCTTTTGCGGCTGAAATATTATTTTTGGGAAGGAAACCATTTGTATCAATACAAAGAAACTCGAAACGAACTTTTGGGAGCAAATTATTCGTCCAAATTTTCGGCGTGGCTCGCTAATGGCTGTTTGTCGCCTCGCACCATTTTTGAGGAAATAAAACGATACGAAAAAGAACGCATTGAAAATAAATCTACTTATTGGCTCTATTTCGAATTGCTTTGGCGAGATTATTTTCGCTTTGTCGCTGTGAAATATGGCAAAAACATTTTTCTGAAAGCAGGTATTAAGCAAGAAAAAATAAAAGGAACAAACGACAAAAATTTGTTTCGCTTGTGGTGTGAAGGCAAAACAGGCATTCCTTTTGTAGATGCCAATATGCGAGAACTCAAAAAAACGGGTTTTATGTCGAATCGTGGACGGCAAAATGTCGCTAGTTTTCTAGTACATGATTTGCATTTGAATTGGCAAATGGGAGCAGCTTATTTCGAAAGTCTTTTGATAGATTATGACCCTTGTAGCAATTACGGAAATTGGAATTATGTGGCAGGAATAGGAAACGACCCACGCCCAAACCGCAAATTTAATGTCGTTGGCCAAGCGAAAAGATATGACCAACAAGGCGATTTTGTGAAAACATGGTGTCCAGAACTGCGAAAAATGCCTAGCTCACGCATTCATCAACCTTTTTTGCTCAACAAAACAGAACAAAAATATTTGAACGTGCATCTTGGACAAAACTATCCGAAACCTTGCGTTATTCTGAAAAAATAGTTATCTTTCTTCTCATCAATTGCTTTTTAGCCGTTAAAAAAAGTTAAAGCTTATTGTTTTTAAAATAAAAAAAGCGATATTTTATTATCATTTCTACATCTAATACCGAACCTTACTTATAATATTACCATACCATCTAAATAAAAAAGCGACACGCCCTTGTTGGTGTTATCACCAACAAGTTATTATGAAAAATAAGGCTTAAAACAACTTGTTTACCTTTTTGTTGCTGGTGATAACACACAGCAACAGCGAGAGTTATCGTTTTTTGAATCGAATAAAAACGTAATATTTTATTTAAGGATTAGTATAACATTTTCATTTTACATAAAAAAACATCATACTCCATGAAACAAAGTATTTCTTTAGTTGTAGCAGCCATGCTAGGAAGTTTCATTACATTAGGAACATATCATTATTTTGATTTTGCAAAAGTCAAAACAGATACGCTTACGCAAAAAAGCGATGAATCTACTGCTCATGTTTTGGCACATAACAACAAGAATGCTGCAACTTTATCCAATTTAAATTATACAAACCGAGCCGTTTCTGCCGATTTTACGCAAGCCGCCTCAAAAGTTACGCCTGCCGTAGTACACATCAAATCGACACAAAAAAATGTGCAAAGACGCTCACGAAGTTTGAGTCCTTTCGACCCATTTGGCTTTTTTGATGATGACTTTTTTGGAGGTTCTTCACAGCCCAATGAATCTTCTGGCTCTGGCGTTATTGTGAGTGCAGGAGGCTATATTGTCACGAACAATCACGTCATTGAAGGTGCTGTAAAAATAGAAGTAACACTTCACGACAAAAGAAGCTACGAAGCCGAAATCATTGGGACAGACCCTTCTACTGATTTGGCTTTGCTAAAAATAGCTGATGAAAATTTGCCAACTTTGGAACTCGCCAACTCCGATGATGTGCAAGTAGGCGAATGGGTCTTAGCAGTTGGCAATCCTTTCAATTTGGCATCAACCGTAACGGCAGGTATTGTGAGTGCGAAAGGGCGAAATCTCGACATTTTGAAAGACCGAAAAGCGATTGAGTCTTTTATTCAGACCGATGCAGCAGTAAATCCTGGAAACTCTGGCGGTGCTTTGGTCAATACTAATGGTCAGTTGATAGGCATAAATACGGCTATCGCAACGCCAACAGGTGCTTTCGCTGGCTATTCGTTTGCTGTTCCTGCCAATATTGTCGAAAAAATTGTAGCCGATTTATTAGAATATGGAATGGTTCAGCGTGCTTATTTGGGTGTTCAATTTACAGATTTGGACGGAAATTTGGCTCGAAAACTCAATATTGACGTAAATCAAGGCATTTATGTAGAAAAAGTTTTGGGTGGAAGTTCGGCAGACGAAGCTGGCTTGCAGGCTGGCGATGTGATTATAGCAATGAATGGCAAAAAAGTAACTTCTGCTCCTGAGTTTCAAGAAATTTTGGTGCAAGCACGGCCTGGCGATACACTCACAACTTTGATACGCCGAAATGGTATGGAAAAACAACTAACCATAACACTCAAAAACAAACGAGGAAATACTGATATTGTAACACTAAACGAAACCAATGCTTCGACTTTGGCAAAGCTTGGAGCTAGTTTTGAAGAGTTGAGCGATGAAGAAAAACAAGCTTGGCAGTTGTCTTATGGCATAAAAGTGGTAGAATTGGATAGAAAAGGAAAGCTGGCGAAAAGTACAGATATTCAAGAAACATTTATTATCAAAAAAGTGAATGGTACACCAATAAACACAGTTGATGAATTTGTTACAATTCTAAATCAACAAAAAGGGCAAGGCATTTTGCTAGAAGGTGTATATCCAAACTATAAAAGCACTTATTTTTATGGTTTTGGTTTATAAAAAACTGTTATAACATTCTATTTTTCAAACTTTTATAAATTTTTTGTAAAAAAAAGGCTTTGGCAAAACTTTTTTTAGCAGAAAAGCGTTAAATTCAGTATCTTTGTAGAAGTGTTTTTACAGTATAAAAAAACATTTCTACGCTTTTTATGGCCAAAATGACGATAAGTAGTCAAACAAATTTATTCTACAAACTGCGAAAACTAACAAACTGAATATCAATACGTTAGCACAAAACAGAATATATAATAAATAGTGCTTGGCACTTAAAAGCATTTTTGTATTTATATACTACTCAAAAAATAATTAATTGGCACATACTTCTCCTCCAAAGCTATTCCAATATTAGCATAACACAAATTTGACAGAGAATATAACACCTTATCAAAAAAAAACAAGTACAAACCGTGCTTCTCTTTTTTTTTGACAAATATTGTTTTGAGTATAGTTAAATGACTGTTTAAACTTTATGCTTTTAGCAAAAAATGCAGTCACACAAGTATGTTGGCACTTTTTAGTAAAAAAAATGAAAAAGTGCTCATTTTTTATGTTAAAAAAAAGAACGATGGCAATGACAATCAAATATTTCACTCCAGAAGGATTGGAAAGAATAAAAGCAGAATTACTCTACATGAAAACCAAAGGCCGCAGAGAAATGGCCCAAAGAATTGCGGAAGCACGAGAAAAAGGTGATTTGTCGGAAAATGCAGAATATGATGCAGCAAAGGAAGAACAAGGCTTATTAGAAATGCGTATTTCGAAGCTCGAAGGCGAAGTAGGTGCGGCTCGTTTGCTAGACGACAGCAAGCTAGATGCTTCAAAAATAATGATTTTGTCGAAAGTGAAGCTCAAAAACTTGAAACGCAAAAAAGTCGTGCAATATATGCTAGTTTCAGAGGCAGAAGCCAATGTGAGACAAGGCAAAATTTCGGTTAGCACACCTATCGCAAAAGGTTTGTTGGGCAAAAGAGCTGGCGATAAGGTAAAAATTAAAGTGCCTTCTGGCATGTTGGAATTTGAAGTGTTGGACGTTTCACGCTAAATTTTTAAGTTGTTTCACTAAAAAATAAAAACCTATGGCAAGCATTTTCACGAAAATTATAGCTGGCGAAATTCCATCTTACAAAATAGCGGAAGATGAGCGTTTTTATGCTTTTCTCGATATTTTTCCTGTCAAGAAAGGACATACGCTAGTTGTGCCGAAGCAAGAAGTGGATTATTTTTTCGATTTAGATGATGCTTTGATGGCTGATATGGTGTTGTTTGCCAAAAAAGTAGCTATGGCTATCGAAAAAACGATAGAGTGCGAAAGAATAGGCGTTGCCATTTTGGGCTTAGAAGTGCGACACGCTCACATTCATCTCGTACCGCTTGATAGCAAAGGTATTATAGATTTTAGAAAACCTAAAAAGAGATTTACGAAAGATGAGTTTGAAGAAATTGCTGCTGGTATTCGCAGTAATTTTTAGGCTGAAAAACAAATGTTATAACTCAAAACCTTCTACTTTTTTGATAAAGTTAGAAGGTTTTTTATTTTTGGCTTCTAAATATTATTTAAAATGAAAAAACTGCTTCAAACCATTCTACACCTTTTCATTTTCGCATTTCTAACGCTTGTTACTCAAATTGGTGGCATCGTTTATTTGCTATCTTTGGCTTTGCACAAAAACATTGCAGCTAACTTTAGAGGAAAAAAAACTTTGCTTTTTCTAGCTCTATACTTCTTTTCTACTTTCGCAATTGTGCCAAATATCGCTCCTTTTTTTGGCAGAGAAACAGTAAAACACAGCGAAAAAATCAAGCCGACAACTTTTATAACTGTTTTGCTGAATAGAAATTATGTCGTTCCAGAATTAAATAACTTGCTTGCCGAAACTGAAAAACAACTCGCTTTTTTGGATAAAAAAATGGAAATACGATATTTAGATGCCAACTTTCCGTTTATTGATGGCTTTCCTTTGCCTCCACATTTGAGCCACAACGATGGCAAAAAGATAGATATTAGCTTTGTGTATGAAAAAGAAAATGCTTTCATTTCTAATGAAAAAAAATCTATTAGCGGCTATGGCGTTTTTGAAGAGCCACGAAAAAACGAAATAAATCAGCCGAAAAAGTGCAAAAATGCTGGCTATTTTCAGTACGATTTTGCAAAATATCTGACTTTTGGGAAAATAAATAAAGAACTCGTTTTTTCTGAAAAAGGCACTAAAATATTGATAAACAGCATTTTACAAAATAAAAAATTAGGAAAGATGTTTATCGAACCACATTTAAAAAATAGATTGCAACTAAACGATAATAGAGTTCGCTTTCACGGCTGCCGAGCTGTGAGACACGACGACCATATTCACATTCAGTTGAAGTAAGTTTTTGTTTTTACAAAATGTCGTTTGTAAAATATAAATATTTAGAATATTCTTTTTTATACTTTATTTTCCACGAAATGAGCTTTATTTTTGCATCAATGTATTTTTCTTGCCTTTTATTGACCAAAAAAACAGAACTTTCGCCATATTCAAACTTCGTATTTTCGGCATCTAACAGCTTTTTGTAGCCTTCTAAATTTTGTTGTTGTAAAGCAATTTGCTGTTGCAAAAACTGTTGTTGTTGCAAGCTTGCTTCTATTTTATTTTGCAACTCATTTCGTTTGTCTGCCACACTCCAATCCACATTTTTTATTTTTAGCTGGCTTTTCTGCACACTTGCTCTTTCACTCCTAAAAAGCAGAGGCATCGCAAATTCGAAACCCCATTTATAGTTTGCCAAAGCATAATTTGGTGCAATACTATTTTCGGCAGTTTTGAGCAAAGGCACATATTTTAGCTTCAATTTTGGCTTGAGTTTATCTTTTTTCGCCCGCAATTCCACTTCATAATAAGCCCTTTTATAGTTTTTTTCCAAAATTTGAGGGTGTGTATTTACCACCTCACGGACTTCTAAAGTTGCTGACGATAGCAAATTTTCGGTTTCAATGATTTCTGGTATTGTCGTATTATTCAAAGCAATAGGCTGATTATTTTGCCACAAATAGTTTTCGAGTTGCTGTTTTGTATTTTCCAATAACATTTCATTTTCTTGCATCATCAACATTCTATCTTGCACCATCAAAAAAGCTTCGAGCGTGTCAATAGCCGTTTTTTCGCCGCCCAAAAACGATTGTGTAGTAGCCTGTCGATAGTTTTGAGCAATTTGCATAGCCTCCGCCAAAATCTGCTGTGTATAATAGTTTTTTTGCCATTCGATATAAGCCAAAGAAGCCATCAAAGCCAAATTATTGAGCATCATTTGACGTTCATTTTTCGTTATTTTTTCATAAATTCGAGCCTGTTGAATAGCTGCACGTCGCTCATCTATAAAAAAACCTTGCAAAATATTGGCTTCAATGCCAACTGCCCAAAGTCCATATTTGTCGGTTTTGTTTTCAGGATTGAGATAATAGCCGCTATTATTTTCATAGTTGGCACTCACTTGCAGTCCATATTGAGTTGGAATGAGCAGTTTTGTGCTAAAATGGCGATAATAATGTTTGTCACTCAAAAATTTGTCTTTCCAACTCGCCGACAACTTAGGGTCAAATTTTCCTTTAGCATCTAGCATCGTTGCACTTGCAAAATCTTGTTGCAAATTGGCTTGTTTTGCTACTGGGTGTTGTGCCAAAACTTGTGCAAGATATGCCTCTTGCGACAATAGAGCAGAGTCCGTTTGAGCGTAGCAAAGTAGCGTTGTCGTTAAAAAAAATAAGATTGTTTTTGCAAAAAAAACTTTTTTCATATACAAAAAATTAGAACGATGTTTTGAGTGTAAGATTTTCTAAAGATTTTTCATGAGGTTTGGGTTTTCCTTGCTCATCTACATTTACAAATACAATTTCGTCAATTTTGATAATGGATTGTTTGGAAAATAAACTGCGGACTTCACAACCAAAAGTGATAGAAGTTCGGCCTATTTTTTTGAACTGCAAACCTATTTCAATGACATCGCCTTGCTCGGCAGAGTGTATAAAGTCGATTTCGGAAATATATTTTGTGACGACTTCTTTTGTATCTAATTTTGTCATGGCATAAATGCCTGCTTCTTCGTCTATCCAACGCAAAAGTGAACCGCCAAACAGCGTGTTTCGAGCGTTGAGGTCTTCTGGTCTGATGAGTTTACGAGAATAAAATTTCATATTTATTTAACTGATTTTATAGGTGCTTTTCGTTTGATTTTTTGTTTTTTCCCTTCACTTTTTTCATAAAAATCTGGTGGAAAGCCGTTGAGTTGTCGCCAGAGTTCGTACCAAATTGGCACATTATTGAGCAACAAAAAAGCATTTACACCTGTTCCGATTCGCAAATGTTCTGGCCAAGTTTTTTGCGTTTTGTCGCCTATCACAAGCAACCTATAATAGCCATTTTCGCCAATAATTCTATCAATGGCCATCACTTTTCCCGAAAAAACTCCCGTAGAAGCTTCTGGCCAACCGCTAATAACCATTGCAGGCCAGCCATCGAAACGCAACTTTACGGTATTTCCAATGTTTAGAAGTGGTACATCTTGCGGTTTGACATACATTTCTACGGCCAATTCATATTCGGAAGGCATAATCGTAACAATGTCTGTGCCTTCTTTTATGATTTCGCCAATGCCTTTTTTGATGGTTTTGGTGATATAGCCAGCTTGCGAAGCCGTTACATAATACATTTTTTGCCGAGTTTCGTAGTTACTCAACTGATTTTCTAACTTTGAGGTTTGTGCTACGGCCTCCAGCTTATTTGAAACTGCCGAATATTTATCGGATTTTGACTTGGCCAACTTATCAGCATATTCATTGTCGATAGCGGCGAGCTCTATTCGCAAATTCAAGAGTTCATTTTTCTGGTTGAGCCATTTATTTTCTTGAGCCATTGTTTTGGCTTTCATTTGTTGCCACTTTGCTTCTTTATCTTGCACATCGGTTAGGGTTTTCAAGTTTTTTTCATAGAGTTCTTTGGTTCGCTGCCATTGATTTTGAGCAAATTTTGAATTGGTGCGATATGCTTGCAAATCTATACTATCTATCTTTATTTTGTTTTTTGTTTGAATAATTTTGTTTTTGGTCTGTTCTATTTTTAGCTTTTTCATCGCCTGCAAAGCCTCATATTGCGTTTCGAGAGCTGCTACCTTGCTTTTATATTGCTCAATGCTTTGCGATTTTGCTTTCATTTGCGTAGTAGTTTGAGCGACTAAATTTGGGTCGAAATAATCGTTTTTTATTTCTGACAAAAAAACAATGGTATCTCCTGCTTCCACAAAATCGCCTTCTATCACAAACCATTCTTCTATTTTTCCTGCAATAACCGATTGAATGGCTTGCGGTTTTTGGCTCGGTAGTTTTGTAGTGACATATCCTTTAGATTGAATATTTTGTGTCCAAGGCAAAAATAGACTTGCAATAAAAGCCAGCAAAATGAAAATAGCGAGATATAGCGGCAAATGCTCAATGCGATTTTTTTTGAGCAGTTTAAAAGACTTAAATTCCTTTAGCTTGAGTCTTTCTTCAATAGTATTATTTGATATATTTAGCATGTGTTATCCTTTATGAAACAAGAGAAATAAAGTGAGACCTTTTTAGTCGTTGTTACTTGTTTAAGTAACGCTCAAAAAATAACTTCCTTATTTGCGATTGACATTTTCTGACCTACTTCGTTGAAAAGCCTCGCCGTAGCTATGGCTATGACTGTGTTTTTCGCCTTGTAACTCAAAAAATCTCTGCCTCAAATCGTGAACTTATTTTTTTGCTGTTACTAAAGCTCAATAATTCTCGTACTTTTTTCTTTCCAATAAGCATTATTTGTCACTACAATAAGTGTCCAATTTCGTTTTTTATCTATCAAATAGTTAATAATTTTTTCGGTTTCATTTTCTTCAAAAAACAACAAAGGGTCTTCCATCAGCAATAAGCGAGGTTTGCCAATAATAATGCGAGCCAATAGGATTTTTTGAATGATTTTTCTCGGCAACTTTCTACCACCAGAAGTAATATCAGTATGTAATCCATTTTCTTGTAACTGCACATATTTTTGCAAGCCCAATATTTTGTTGACTTCAATAATCGCTTTATCGCTAATATTGCGGCCTACGGCTATGTTTTCTCTAATTGTGCCTGCAAACAATTGGTTTGTCGGAAAATAAACGCCTATTTGTTCGTATAATTTTTCTCTTTTATAATGCTGGAGCGGAATATCATTGAGCAAAATTTCGCCTTTTTGTAGGTTATAAATGCCAGACATAAGGTGCAGTAAAGTTGATTTTCCTGTGCCACTTTCGCCAGAAATAACGACTCTTTCATTGGCAGCTATTAGGGCCGAAAAGTTTTGAAAAATATATTGTTTCATATAAGGATATCGAAAGCCAATATTAATTAACTCTAAGCTAATCGCACTTTTCGAATTATCAATTTCATTGATACCTTTATTGTTGTCGAGCGGTACATCTGTGACATAGCCTATTTTTTCTAATGCCGTCAATACATCATAAATTGTGTCGATAATCCGAATGACTTTTTCTACCGAATTGATGAGCAAGATAATCACAATTTCGGCTGCTACAAACTGCCCCAAATTCATTTGACCTTGAAACACGAGCATTCCACCGAGCAAAAGCAAGCCTGCGGCTATCAAAACTTGAAAGCTGATAAAATATTTGAATTGGCTGACTAAAATGCTAAAATGCTTTTCTCTAGCATATAAATAATTTGCTGTAATTTCGTCTGTTTTTTTCAAATGAAATTGGCTTGCTGCTTTCAGCTTAAAACTTTTGTTTGTTCTCGCAATTTCTTCTAACCAATATACTAGGTGATATTTGTATTTGCTTTCTTTAATGCTTGCATCTAAACCTCTTGCTCCTGTAATTTTTATTAAAAACCAAATTAAAGAAAACAATAATAATCCCAAAATAATAAAATATGGGCTATATATGGATAGCAAAACCAAACCAAACACGATTTGAAAAGAAGCGAGCGAAAAATCTATCAATATCTTAGGCAAGCCTTTTTGAATGGTCAATACATCGAAAAAGCGATTGACGAGTTCGGGTTCATGCACATTGTCCAACTCTAAAAGCTGCATTTTGGGCAGTCGATAGGCAAACTCTATGGAAGAGCGAGCGAAAATATCTTGTTGTATGTTTTCTACAATTCGGATTTGTAAGACTTGGAAAAAGCCTGCTATCGCAATACCCATCAACACAAAAGTGACTAAAACAAGCCACGAAGAACTGAACTCTCCTGTTTGAATGTAAACGACAATAGCTTGTATGCCCAAAGGCAACGACAAATTTATCATACCTATAAATACTGCATAAGTATAGATATGTCGCAAGTCTTTTTTATAGCGGCTGAGTAGCCTCCAAAATCTTTGTATAGGATGTATATTTGCCATTTATTTTATATGATATAATATTTTTGAAACCTAACGTCTTTTGTAAAGCAAGCTTGTTTAAGTTTTTGAATGCCAAACATTAAACAAGCTTTTTGTAAAAACTGTAATTCGCTTGCTTTACAAGTTGCATTACTTATAATGGTGTAATAATTTGTTGAGGAAGTTAACATATTAAAAAATAAGCATACTAGCTTTCTCAATCAGACATTTTTTTTCTTGTTTTGCAATTTTACCAAAAATACAACAAAGTAAATTGAAAAAAGATGTTCTATTTAGAAAAAATAAACAATAATTCACATTTTATATAATTGTTAACACACATTTGGTAACGCAATGAAAATAAACAATAAGCTACTCGTTTTTTATATTTGTGTCAAAAAACAGAAAAAAACGTATCTTTGCATAAACAAACCAACAATTGGAAAGTCAAGATATTTGGCAAAAGGTTCTTTTTTCTTTTTGCATACTTAACACTTTATTTAAATTTTTCAGAAAAAATGCTAAAACACGTTATTTTATTATTTCTCGTTTTTCAAACCTTATACCTTACTGCTCAACCACCTCGCAACGACCTCAAAAATATGAGAGGAAATAGCACACCAAAACCTACAAAAATCAAAAAACCAAAAATAAAATATGAGTTTCATTATGGCTATGCTGTGTTGAAAACGGGCTTGCGTTTGGAGGGAAAATTCAAATATGTAGAGCTAAAAGGCGAAGTGCCGCAATATTTGTTTATAGAAAACGACACGAAAATGAAACGCTATGTCGCCTTATCTATGATGGATAAAATGCTTTTGGCAGGAAGCGAAAAAGGTATTACGGCACGAGCTGATTCTACAGAATTTGAATGGATAGACAAGTACAAAGATTTGTATCGCAAAGTGAGAGGCGGCACGATTGAGTTGTTTGACAATTCGAGAATTGTAGATGAAAAATATGAATATCTGACCGATTATATTTTGTTGGCTGGCCGCCAAGATTATGGACATAAAAATATAGAAATTTTGGCAGATTTGGATATGTTTATGACTGATAGACCCTACTTTTTGCAGTCGGCGAGAGTGACAAGTCGCTTGAAAACAAAAGATTTTCGTGTTATTATTTATCTCGTAGATTTGTATAACGACAAAAATCCAATGAAAAATTTGAAATGGACGGAGGCTGAAGTGGTGTTGCGAAATGGCAAAAAGCTAACAGGCAATGCTTATATTCAGCCGCTAGATTTGCGAAATGAATATACAAGTAGCAATCAGGCAAGTGTACATTTTCACGATGGCAAGGATTTTCAGCTTTTGACAGGCAGAAGTATTAAAAAGCTGACTTTGGGTGGCGAAGTGTATGAAAAAGGTTTGTATTCGGCAGTGAATAAGGAGTTTTATGGCAAGCCGTGGACGCACGAAAAGGAAAAATATTTGGTGGTTTATAGAATAACAAACGGAAATAGTTATTTTTTCAAGCCTCGACATTTGACAGGCAAGGATTTGGTGCTGCTCGAAAATATCGCTGATTCTTATATGAAACCTCGTAATGAAAGTGAGCTTAGACGGGCGTATATTGAGGAGCTTAAGCAAGGGCAGGTTTTGGAAAGGGGGAAATAATTTTTTTAACGAAAAATATTATTATTAAAGAAACAAAAAAAGAAATGATGTATTTTGAAACGATAAGAGAGCTTACCAAATCAATACCAACAACATTAGTTGATTTTTCGCAAAAAAGAAAAAGGTCATCACCACCAACCCAAGCATCTTCAAACTTTATAACAAATAAAGAACAGGGAGATTGGGCTGAATTGTTGATATTTAGAGCTATCAATGAAACTTTTGATGGATATGTAGCTGTAAGATATGGAAAATCAGATGATTTGATTGCTGGTGATGCAGGATTTGATGTTTTTTATAATGAATTTCAAGATGAATTAGACACGATTGGCAAACGTCCAGATTTATTAATTTTTAAAGAAGATGATTTCAATCAAGCTTTAGGCTACGACATTAGCAAATTAGCACATTCATCAATTGATAATTATGTAAAAAAAGCAGTAGCAGGCTTAGAAATTCGTTCAAGTGCATTTTTGATTGATAAATATGAGGCTCTAATGCAACATCGAACCCAATCAAGTTTGGAAAAAGCGTTTCAAATTAAAGCTAAAATTATTGATGAGTATTCTGATATTTTGCTTCAGCCGAAAAAAAGAAAATATCTTGACATTCTGAATAATATCAACAAAGAAACAATTTTTGCTATTTCATTTAGAAGACCAAGTTGGAACGCAACAGAACGACTTTCAGAATTAACACTTTTGTTCAAAGAGTTAAAAGAAGCTATAAAAATTGCTCAAAAAAGAGATTATTTGAGCATCACACCAAAAGTTGAAGATTTGAAAGTTGTGTATAAATGGATTGAAAGCTTTCATGTACCTCATTTTTATCTACAAGTTTTTTTTGATAAAGCTTATGGTATTTCTTTTGAAGAAATATTATCTATGATAACGAATAGTGATAAAGAAGGTGTTTTTTATGAAATAGGCAAAGACATCAAAAATCAAAATAAAACAACCATTAAAATAAACACTAGAAAAACGCATCAAGTTGCTTATAAGATTGATGAACCTGAACATAAAAGCGTAAGGCGAGAAATGAATAGAGGCAGATTGCTTTTCTATGTTACCTTTGATAAAGGCACAGCATATTTGGACATTGACAATCTCAAAGAACTACTCAATCTATCAACTACAAAGTAATGACATTAGAAAAAATATACACAAAAAAAGTTGATTTATCGCATCGCAAACAATACGCCCAATTTTTCACACCAGAAGCTATTGCCGATTTGATGGTAGATTGGGTTTTGAAAAATAAATCGTTGGAAAAGGTGCTTGAACCAGCTTTTGGCCTTGGCGTTTTTACTCGTTTACTTTTGCAAAAAAAGCCGCTGCTTGATATAAAAGGTTTTGATGTTGATTCTACTATTTTTGAGATGGCAAACAGCGTTTTTAGCTCATTTCTAAATGTTAATTTAATTTTAGAAGACTATTTATTCAATGATTGGAATAATAAATATGATGGTATTTTGTGCAATCCACCGTATTTCAAGTTTCAAGATTATGAAAACAAAACTGCTATTAATGAAATAAAGAAAAGGCTGAATATCAAACTAAATGGTTTCACAAATATCTATACGCTTTTTTTGCTCAAGTCTATTTATCAGTTGAATGAAGGAGGCAAAGCAGCTTATATTATTCCTTCCGAATTTTTAAATTCCGATTATGGAAAGTTTGTTAAGCAATATTTAATTGAAACAAACACGCTTAAACATCTTATTATTTTCGATTTTAAAGAAAAAGTATTTGATGATGCCCTTACGACAAGTGCCATTTTATTGTTGTCAAAAGATACATATACACAAAATGTGCATTTTTCAAACATAAAAAACCAATCACAATTTGAAGCTATAAGTAAATATATAAAAGGTAAAAAGGTTAGCTTTCCCAAAAAAACAATGCCACTAAAAACACTAAATCCTAATGTAAAATGGCGAAGTTATTATCAAAAACAATTGAGTAAACAGTATAAAAATCTCGTACCTTTCAATAAAGTTGCTAAAGTTGTACGAGGTATCGCAACAGGTGCGAATGCTTATTTTGTATTTAATAGCGAAAAAGTAACAACTTATCAGCTTCCTACAACAAGCTTATTGCCTTGCATTACGAAATCAAAAGACGTACAATCGCCTTTTTTTACGCCTAATAATTTTAATGATTTGAAGGCTAAAAATGCCAATGTCTTTTTGTTTAATGCAGGAAAAACGCCTACTGAAACTAAGGTTTTAGAATATATTTCGCTTGGAGAAGAACAGCTTATTCACAAAAAATACCTAACTTCAAAAAGAAATCCTTGGTTTATACTTGAAAATAGGCCGCCTTCGCCTATTTGGGTAAGCGTTTTTAATAGAAATAAAGTGAAATTTGTGAGAAATGAAGCTGAAATTTCAAATTTGACGACATTTCATTGCATTTATTTAAAAAAGGATATTTTTAATAAAATAGATGTCGATTTGTTATTTGCTTACCTTCTAACAGATATTGCAAAAGAGATTTTTAGCGATAACAGAAGAGAGTACGGCGATGGTTTAAAGAAATTTGAACCAAACGATTTAAACAATGGTTTGATGCTAGATTTATCTTTATTATCAAAACAAGAAGTAAAGAAAATTAAAAACTTGTATTTCAAATATAGGCATTCTGTTTTAGAAAAAAATGAAAATCAAGATTTGATAAGGCAAATAGAATTTATTTTGAAGCGAAAATATTCAGCTACCTAAAACAAATCGCTCTATCATGCAAAAAAACATTACACAATAAAGCGATTTTATTTATTTTTCTAAAGCAAAAAACAGTAATTAATACCGTATCAGCGAAACACCAATTTTGCTTAAAGAAGGCAGATAAGCATTAAAATCTGCTATTGTCACATGGCCATCTAAAGTAGCATCGCCATCGGTATAAACATTGATAAAAGAAGATTCGGCAGCATAATAATTGAAATCAAACACTGAGATAATGCCGTTGCTATCGAAATCACCTGATATGCAAGCATAAGTGTTGTCAGACATTTCGGTAAGTTGTGAAGTACCTTCCAAAACATTTGCTGTTTGCGTAAAATCATAAGGCGTGTTGTTTGGCAAAGTGACTATAAAATTGCTTGCCAAAGCGATATGATTTCGGTGACGAAAAACGATTACATAATCCATATTTTGCGGTGTATCATATAGTTTTATGCCTGTTGTACCATCCAAATCTTGCACACTACCATCATTTAGCAAAAATGCTGCTCGGCTTTCAATAATTATATTGCTGTTGGCTGCATCTCTTATCTCAACTAAAACCCAATCGACTACATTTGTCGGAATGTCATTTGCAGAAGCTACACTTTCTGTACCTTCATAGTTCCATGGCGAGCGGTTGTAAGGTTGTGTTGTTGGAATAAAATCTTTATCTCGCAAAACAGTAGTCATCAACCCACTATTTGTATTGTAACAGCCAGATAAGTTGGCTTTCATTTGCACAACAATAAATTCTGGAGTAGTTATTAAATCTGTTACTTTGAAATTGTCGAAACCAGCTTCTACTAAGTGGCCTTCGCCAAAATCTGCCGTTTCTATCGTCATTTGCATATTTGCGGTAGGCGTGATGTAGTCGCTCACTCGTATTGTGTTTTCATACCATTGGCTTTCGAAAGCATCGCCATCAACCACACTTTCTATCAAAACAGTTGTGATACCATTGCTCAATTCTATTGTCAATTCGTCGTCTGGTGCACCATTTCCGCTAGTATTCAAAAACCATCTTTCGTAGCTCAATTGTGGGTCGTTGTAGCTAGAAAGGTCGAAAATCGGTGATGTCAAAGTCGTTTCGGCAGCATCTACATCATCTGTTCCTGCACTATCGCTAAAAGCATTTCCTGTCACGAAACATTGTTCGCCCAAATCATTGCTAGAATCAGTATCAGCATTGATGATTTCGCTGTTGAAAAATGTACCATAAGGCACAGCACGTTCCCAAATTCCTGCCGTTGCATTGCTGTTTACTGTCCAACCAAAATCGAAAACAAAATCATCGGTATAGCCTGTTTCCAATAAAAGAGTGACGTTTGCCGAATTGCTATCATAAAAATTGTCAGCTAAAACAGCAGTTTGAAAGCCCCATTTTCCTGCAAAAACATCATAGTTGGCAGCCTGCGAAACCGTTGTTGAGAAATTTCCATTAGCATCACTTGTCAGTTCGACATTTGTATTACTATTGCTTACCAAAACTTCTGCAAAAGGAATAGCTTGGTTATTTTCATCTATCACTTGGCCAATAATCACAACAGGATTTGCAACAGTAACATCTGCTATTTCCAATTTGTCTAAGCCAGCTTCTACCAAATGGCCATTGCCCAAATCGCCTGTCTCAACGATAAGCTGCATGTTTGCCGTAGGCGTAATAAAATCGTTTACTAAAATGCTACTAGCTACCCATTGGCTCAGATTTGCATCGTTGCTATTGATTGTTTCTACCGTCACAGTCGTTGAACCATTGGTTAGTTTTATCAACAATTCGTCGTCAGCAGTTGTATCTCCTCCACTATTTGCAAACCATCTTTCGTAGCTTATTTCGGCATTGTCATAGCTTGTCAAATCGAAAATTGGTGAAGTCAAAATCGTAGAACCACCATCTACATCATCAGTACCTGCCGAATTGCTCTCTGCATTTCCTGTAACATAACAATAATCGCCTAAGTCACTATTTGAATCGACATTTGGATTGCTAAAAAAGCCATTGTTGCTAGTGCCAAAAGGTATGTCACGTTCCCAAATTCCTGCCGTTGCATCACCGTTTATTGTCCAGCCAAAATCTAATGTAAAATCATCATAATAGCCAGATTGAAGTGTAAAATCAATCGTTGTATTGTTGTTATCAAAGGTTACATTTTCGGCTACTTGCGAGATATAACCCCATTTTCCAACAAAAATATCATAAAGTGTATTCTCGCCTATCATGCTAGTCGAAAAAGCACCACTAGTATTTGTTTGAACACTTGTAATATTTCCATTATTGATAAAAAATAATACCGCATCAGATATTCCACTACCGCCTTGCTCATTTATTTGCCCTGTTATCGTAACAGGTACTGGCATAGTTAAAGCAATATTCAAAGTTTCAGTCGTTCCATTTGTTAGATTAACAGCAACAGTTTGGCTATAATAACCTGCTTTTTCTATCGTAACTGTATAAGTGCCTGCATCAGCAACCCCTGTAAGATAGCTACCGCCAAATTCAGAAGTTGTGTTTCCACTCGAATTTTCATTTATTGTTATATTTGCATTTGAAATTGCTGCTCCTGTATTTCCATCTGTAATATTTCCTTGCAAAAAGCAAGCACCTTGATAAGTAGGTGTCAATACATACAAGCCTTCTTCAATATCGGTCGCCAACAAGTTTCCAGAAGGCAAATAAGGATATACGCCCCAACAACCATTGAAGCCGCCACCCGAAAAATTTGGCGAAGTATCATAGTTTCCTACTTCAATAATTTTGTTTGGATAGGTAGCATCTGCAATTACAGCACCATCACGATAGTAAGAAATCGTTAGGAAATTTCCATAAACAAAAACATTGTGAGGCATCACATTGCTTCCTGGACTAGATTGAAAACGGTCTGTCTCTTGAATATCGCCCAAATCCGAAACATCAAAAGCATCAATATTAGCATTATTTACTTCATCAGTCGTAAATACATAATTGCCATCATCACTCAACCAAATATTGTGTGAAGCACCGCTAGAAGTATTTTCTATAGCCAATACTAAAGGATTATTCTTATCGCTTACTTCCACCACCGAAAAAACACCGTTATTGATTTCGGCTGCCCATGCAATATTGTCTCGCACATATATATCATGCACATATCGCTCATTGTAAATACCTAAAATGGGCGGATTCGTAGGGTTTGCTACCAAATCTACGATAATCATACCACCAACACCATAATTTGCTCCTACAATATAACCCACGCCAAATTCATCTACAAAAATGTTGTGAGCAGTAGAAAAACTAACATTACTGCCTTGATAATTGCCACCTGTCCAATAAGAAACATCGTCATTTGTGATGTTTCCATTAGGCAAAGCACTCATATCTATGATTTGCAAACCACCACCTGCTTCATTAGTAATATAGGCGAAAGTACCATGTGTTTTTGGGTCTCTCCAAAAAGTATTTGGCCCAGCAACATTAAAAACTTCGATAGGATTGTCTGGATTGGTTACATTTACGATAGAAGTTTCGTCTTCGGTAGTCACAAGTGCATATTCATTTCCATCGACTGCATACCCCCAAATGTCGCTCATCTCACTACTATATGTCAACTGCGAGCGAAACGTGATATTATTGTTTTGGGCTTGTACATTTGGTGCAAAACTTGCGATTGCTACTAAACACACGGACAACAACTTGATTAGTTGTGTAAGTTTAACTTTGTAAAAGTCTTCTTTTTTGTTCATATTGAATGATTAATCTAAATGATAGTTCCTTTTTTAGTGAATGTTGAATAGGATTTATTATAACTATTTAAATCTGAGCTTTTGAGGTAAAAAATCAGACTATTTTTTTAAACAAAATTGTCACGACGTAAATAGTTACGGGTTATTTAAGAAAGGTTGTTTAGGTTTTATAGCTAAAAAAATATGGTTTAAGTGTCAAATACTGTTTAATAATTTGCAACTCACGCATTAAAAACCAATGTGCTAGTTTTAACAAAAAAATCTTTTTACACATGAAGCATATATAATTAATCAATATAATTCATTTTAATTGTTAAAACATTGATAATCAAGGCACTAGCTTTAACAAATGAGCAACTTATTTCTCTTGTTTGACTATAAAATAGTTACAAAACAAAAAACCTTGTTGTTCTATCTATTATAGATAAAACAACAAGGTTTTATTATTTATGTTTATAAATACTATCTTTTTTTATTTACGTTACTACAATAAAAAAAATGTATTTTTAGTGACACGATAAGCTTAGGAAGTAGCAGGCCCCGGATTAGCTTTATTCAAAGTGAGTTCGATATAACCCATTTTTTGACTACTCAACAAATTTAATAATTCATTTATTTTATGTCTAAAAACAGCAATTGGAATATCATGGATTGTTAGGGCTTGATACACATATTTTAGTTGCAAATTGATGTGTTGCAATATTTTTTGCTGCTGTTCTATCTCCAAATCTACTTGATAATTGAGGTCTATAATTTTTTGCTGGTTAAAAAGCATAAGATATTCACCCAAATAAATTTGCGTTGCTTCCAAATCCATCACATTGCTATAAATCATTTCTAGTCGAAGGCCTGTTTTTGTAGAAATAATTTCGAAATGAATAGCTTCGTTTTTTACAGTTGCAACATAGGTATTAAAAAAGTTTAACGTTTGTTTCAATATCACTTGCAAAGGTATTGAAACAGGCAGCTCGATGCGATAAATTTTTTGATTTGCCACAATATCAATATCATAAGTTAGATACATCATGGTAGCATACAAGCTTTGCTCTGCAATGTGCTGTGGAGGAAAAAGCAAAGGATTTTCTTCGAGTTCCAAATCAGTCAATTGATATAATTGACAAATTTCTTTAGGCAGCTTTTCAATTTTATTATAAGCAATATCAAGATTTTTCAACTTTTGCAAATCGCCTATTTCTTTAGGCAAATGTTGTAGTTTATTTGACCGCAAACTCAATGACCGCAATTCCATTAAGTCGCCAATGGCTGCTGGCAAGTGCGAAATTTGGTTTTTTGACAAATCAATCAAACACAAATTAGATATTTGACAAATGCTCATTGGAAGCAACTCTATTTTGTTGTAGCCTACATTTAGGTGTGTCAAATTGGCCAAATTAACCAACGAATTGGGCAATGATGTCAATTGATTTTCGCAAGCATTTAGGCTCATCAATTTTTTGAAATTGCCGATAAAAGCAGGCAATTGCGTCAGTTGATTTTCAGAACAATCAAATTCTGTGAGCTGCATCAAATTTTTGAAAGAGTTAGGTAAGCTTTTCAACTTATTAGAACTCAAATTAAAGCGTTGCAATTGGCATAGGTTTCCAATATTTTCGGGTATTTTTTTTAACTTATTGTGACTAATATCTAGTTCCCTAAGCTCATGTAACTGTGTCAAGCTATCAGGCAAACTTTCCAAATCATTATAATCCAAGTTTAGATGTTTCAAATTGGTAAGCAAACCAATCTCTTTTGGCAAGCTACGCAAACTATTATCACTCAAATCAAGGCTTTCAAGATGTGTCAATAAGGCTATTTCACGCGGTAATTCTGTAAGATCACTATTAAAAAGTGATAGTGTGGGTTGTTTTGTATCTGCAACTTCTTGAATAGTTTTCAACAATTTTTCTCTGCTCATGGACATACTTTCAATTTTTGATAGTTAAATATACGGAAAGTAATAAGATGTGATACATATTTAATAAAAAAATGGAATTACCGTGACACTTATATATTATAAAGCATGAATACGTTTAACAAAACATATCATTATAACTATATTATATACAAATCTCAAGCACTATTTAATGATAAGCAGCTTCGTTGCTAACACATTAAAAATGAAAGTGTTAGCTTTAACGAGATGTCACATTATTTTTGTCTGACTACTTATTATATCAAATAACACATACTTTTTCGATTATAACATTTAGCAAGTTATCTTTATTTGACTATTTCTTTACCTTTTTTGGCTTTCAAAAACATCAATAACAACTAGCATTTTGCATATTGTCTTGCATCTAGCTATTTAACCATCGAATCTCATGCCAAGTTGCATTTTTTAAATCAAGAAAATGTCTTTGCCTATCATTTTCTCCAAATATTTTTTCTTTTTTTTTCAAAACAAAAACATAGCTTGCACATTTTTATTTTTTTACTTGAAGGGTATTTTTAAAAAAAATGAGCTTAAAAAAGTGCCTTTCCATCAAAATTTACTATTTCAAGATTTCTGTAAAAGGGTCACCTTCTGTTGCCAAATCTGTGAGCTGAAAAGCAGTTTTCACATCGCTAATCATTTCCATTTCCATTGACAAACCATTGTGCATCGTTGCTATTTTTGCTCCTGTTTCGGTTGTTGTCCAGCCGCTCCAGCCTACTTTTAGCCCATCTACTGGAATGACTTTTACCCACATTTGCCAAGCAGTCGGCAAGCCATTTTCGTCCAAAAGCCACAAATACGAATCGCCAGGTGTTGCTCCTCCAGACGCATAACTGACCAATAAAGCTTCACTATCATCTTTTTGCTTCACGATGCTTCGGCTTGTGCCACCATCAAAGGCTTTGGCAGGAGCATTGAGCCAAAACGAATCATTGACCCAAAACTTCCAAGCTTTATCTACTAATTTTGCCGTTTTTTGCTCCGAATCAATCAACTCTCCAGCCTTCCAAGCTTTGCCTGTTTGAGCATTTATATCTACCAAAACCTTATAATCTTTCCAACGTACTTCGGTCAAATGTCGTTTTTTGTCCCACAAATAATGGTGTATACCCATAAATGTCCAACTGACAGCTTCGGTAGAGTCCCACGCAGTTTTATTGATAGCCGAAAACATCTTTTTTGCCAACTCATCGGCTTTTTCTGACTGCGTACCTGTTGGCAATGATTTGCTCAACAGAAAACAACTGCCAACTGACAGTACAAAAATAACAACTAAGCCGATAAGTATATATTTTGCGATTTTTTTCATTTTTGCGATTTTTCTATATTCAAAAAAATAGTTTTTTAGTGCCAAACACTAACGAAAGTTTAGCGTTTCGACATTTGCATATAATACTGATATTTGGCTGTGTTGCCTTGTTTCAAATAAAACATAGCAACCATAGCAGCCAATTGTTGCGTATTATTTGGGCTAATTTTAATAACTTGTTCAAAATTTTGAGTTGCTGCTACGGTGTCACTTTTGCACAAATTGAGTGTCCCTGCTCCCAAGTGATATTGTTTTGAGTTTGGCTCGGCAGCTTTGATATCTGCCAATAATTTATCGGCTTTTGCCAACTCTCCCCTACCACAATAATCACCAATCATTTTAGCTTTTGTTTCAAAATCATTTGGCTTTTTCACAATATATTTTTCGAAATGATAGAGTGATTTCTCTGCATTTTGAAGTTTTCTATAACATTTTGCTGCTTCGTAATGTGTTTTAAAATTGCTGGCAGACAAAGCCAAAGAAGCTTCAAAAAAAGGAATAGATTCGGCAGGTTGTCCCAAAACTTGGCAGGTAGTATAACCTGCATTTCGCAAAGCCGAAGCATTTTTAGGCTGTAGTTTTAGGCTTTTTTCAAAGTGCTTGATAGCTTTTCTAGCATATTTTTCTTTTTTCACTTTATCTTTTTGTTCTTCGGCACTCAAAACCAATTGATTGGCATATAAATATTGAGGAACAGGTGCTTTTTCGAGATGAGAAATATCATTTTCCAATAGCGTAAGTGTATTTTTCCAAGCTGCATTTCTTTGTATGGTTAAGAAAATACAAGGTAAAAGCAACAAACCAACAATTGCTATCAACCGTTTGTGATTTGGCGAAACAAAGTCTATTTTTTGGGTTAGAGAAGCCTTTGTAAGCTGAAAAAGTGCATAAATAACAATAAAACAAAAACCTAAACTAGCTGAAAAGGCTAATCTTTCGGCCACAACGCCTGGCATTCTGACAAGAATATTGCTGTATAAACCTATGCCAATCAAGTAAAACAAAATGGCAAACGATAAAATATGCTTTTTTGGCAATTCTTTCAAAGCCCATAAACCTGCCAAAATATGAATGACCGCCGACAATATTGCCCAAATATTGCCAAAGCCTACGGTTTGAAATTTTCCTGCTCCGTAATAAAAAAGAAGTGGAAAAGGAGCAAACAAAAGTCGCAAATAGTAACCTAGTGCATAAAAAGAAGTCGCTAAAATAGTGAAAAAATTGGTTTCGAGTGCCAAAGGATTTTCAGATGGATATACCTGCGATTCGAATTCGCCTTCAAATGACATATTGACTAGGGCCAAACTCAAAATTGGAAGGATAATCAAAAAAGCACTTAGTGCGATTTGCTGTTTTAAATTTGTTTTTGGCCGAAAAAAATAAAGCATCAAAGGAATGAGCAAAGCAAAAATAATAGTTCCAGATTTTGAGAGCATTCCTAACATAAAACAGAAAAAAGCGAAAATAAAATGTAGTATTTTTTTATTTTCAAAATATTTTATAAAAAGTAGTGCCGCCAAAATAGCAAATAGAAAAGATAGGAGTTCTTCTCTATTTTTGAGGCTCGCCACAACTTCAGTATGAATTGGGTGTGCCAAAAACAAAATAGTAATGAGGAAAGGAAGTAGCGAATGGTAGCTTTGCAGAAGAATTTGCAGGAGCAAAAAAAGAATAATGCCACAAAAAGCATATAAAATCGTATTGATAGCATGACTAATATTCGGTTTTTTGCCAAAAAGCTCATATTCTATCGCAAAAGTAGCCATCGGAATAGGCCGATAACCACCAGAACGGCCAAGTCCTTCGCTGTCGATATATGGTTTTGTGAAAATGTCGTAGAAACCATCAAATCCTTTTGCAACCGTTGGGTTTATAGGTGTATTGTATTTGTCGTCAAAGCCATAGTCATTTTGTAGGGTATTTCCATATAGCAAAAAACTAAACATGATTATAATTGCAAACAATATGTTATTGCTTGGTAAAGTGCTTTTTATACTTGCTGTTTTTTTTTTATTCTTACTCATATTTATGTATTTCGGCATCAAATAGGTTGTTTCTTTTAGCAAAAAAGAAAACGTCTAATCTCAATATTTGCTTTTTAGCCAAAGTTAAACATTTTGTGTATTTAAACGCTTTTTTTAATACAAAAATACGCAAGAAACCATCGGAAAACATTTTATTTGTAGCTATAAAAAACACTTGCATTCAAAAAAATAAAAATGATTGTTTAGCAAGTGTTAAACTTTTGAAATATCTTTGCATCAAAAATGACGGCTGAATTAGGCCTTTTAAAAAAAACAAAAAGGTAAAAAGCAGTTTTTAACAAATATTATTTAACTTTTCAATAAAAAATATATTACCGTATGAAAATAATACGATTATTTGTGCTTGCTCTGGTATGTATGAGCATGGCATTCAACGCATCGGCACAGAAAGGCGGTGGCGAGAATGATAAGGAAGATTTTTTGCCGGGTGCAGTCTATGAAATACGATATTGGCAAGATATGACCAATATGAGTGCTCCTGTATATTTGGACACGATGTTTTTTTTCAATAACGACCGAGCCGTTTTTGAATATACCAATAAAAACTGTATTTCTTGCGATAAAAAAGAAACGGATTCTTTAGTGTATATGATTTTGCCAAAAATTTCATTCAATGAGAAAGAAATAATTTTGGGCGACAATATTATCACACGCCTATATCAAGTAACTGTTCCCTTTCGAGGCTATGACCGCACTATTTATAAGCTTTTTATTACTGATATGAAAAATAAAGGTACTGGCTTGGGCGAATATGTGCTAGTTTCGAAGCAGTTTGGCATTATTTATCGATACAATAGCGAGGGGCAAGTGACGATGTTGAGCCAAACGGAGGTGCTGAAAGATGGCAAAGAAGTAGATATTATCAATATGTTGCCGCTTCAAATGGCTTTGCAACAAACTGATATTTTTATTGGCGTAGAGTAGTTTTTGCACTTTTTTTTAGAAAAAACGCAAAAGGCATATTTTTCTCATTATGAGGAAGATATGCCTTTTTTCATTAAGTAATCGTTCAGAAGCTTTTGGGCATTTCAAAACAAAATAACACCTTGATGGTAAATGCGTTAGCAACTAAACGAATGCTTTATTAATATAGTACTTGGTATTTAAAAGAAGCCTTGCTTTAAACTTTTTGTCATTTGCAAGTCTAAAATTTTGTAACTACACAAAACGAATTTATCACTTACAAAAAATCTAAGCATGAAAAGGTCATTATTATTATATAGTTTTCTATGTGTGTGTTTTATATTAGTATCAAATAATACTTCTGCACAAAACAATATGAAAGTTGAGCAAGTCACACGTCAAGGTAAGGTTAAAAGCTATAAGCCTTCTAGTTCAAAATCTATAGCTATGGAGACTGTGAAAAATACAAAAACGAAAACGAAAGTTACTAATAACTCTACGACAAAAACACCTGTAAAAAATACAAAAACGAAAGCTACTAATAGTTCTACGACGAAAACGCCTGTAAGAAATACTAATACTAGAACGAAAGCTACTAACGGTTCTACGACAAAAACGCCTGTCAAAAATACGACTACTAGAACGAAAGCTACTAACAATTCTACAACAAAAACACCTGTCAAAAATACTACTACTAGAACGAAAGCTACTAATGGTTCTACGACAAAAACACCTGTAAAAAATACGACTACTAGAACGAAAGCTACTAATGGTTCTACGACAAAAACACCTGTCAAAAATACTACTACTAGAACGAAAGCTACTA